>CAZWRO010000077.1:0-9212 GCA_964635365.1 uncultured bacterium
ATGGTAGACGACGTCGAAGCCGAAGGCGCGCAGCCACTTAGCGAGCCGTCCTAACATGCTGTCTGCCACGAAGCGCGGGAGCATGGAGAGCCCTCCCCTACCCCACCTTGGGTTCGGCGGAAGGGGGCCTCGTCCTGCTTGGCGAGCGGTTGGGGAAGAGTCGAGGCGAGGCCCGTGTGCAGGTCGGCCCGCCGCCGCGACCTGACAAGCGCGCGCCGGCGTGGTATAATTATCTGCGGGAGATCGTGGCAACGGTCTCCCCTTTTGTAGGGGACAATGACCGTACTTTCCATGATTTTCGATGCTACACGTCGTGAGCTACGCCGGGCGCGTGTTTTGGCGGACCGGATCAACGCGTTTGGCCCGGAGATGGAAGGGCTGACGGAGGAGCAGTTTCGGGAGAAGACGGACAAGTTCCGGAAGCGGCTGGCAAATGGGGAGACGCTGGACGATCTGATGCTGGAGGCCTTCGCGCTGGTGCGAGAGGCGACCTGGCGAGTGCTGGGCAATCGGCAGGTACGGTTCCGCGCGTATCGGGAGGGGAGGCTGACGCCGGAGGATGTGATCTTGCCGATGGCGGAGGCGGACGAGTTTGAGGACCGGCTGAAGTCGGAGGGGGTGCGCTACGAGCGGGAGCGGTTCATGGCGCACTTCGACGTGCAGATGATCGGAGCGATCATGCTGCACTGGGGGCGGGTGGCGGAGATGAGGACGGGTGAGGGAAAGACGCAGGTGGCCGTGCTGGCGCTGTACCTCAACGGGCTGGAGGGCAAGGGCGCGCATCTGCTGACCCACAACGATTACCTGGCGAAGCGCGACCGAGATTGGATGGCCCCCATCTATGAGATGCTGGGCCTGCGGGTGGGTGTGATCCAGCACGACATGACGCCGCAGGAACGCCAGGAGGCCTATGCGTGTGATGTGACCTATGCCACGAACTCGGAGGTGGGGTTCGACTATCTGCGGGACAACACGGTGGACTACGCGGATTGGCTGGTGCTGAGGGACGTGAACTATGCGATTGTGGACGAGGCGGACAGCTTGCTGGTGGATGAGGCGCGGACGCCACTGATTCTGGCTGGGATGGGGACGAAGCCGACGGAGCTGTATCGGCGGGTGGAGCGGGTGATCCCGCGGCTGCAGCAGGACACAGACTATATCGTCGATGAGAAGGGCAAGTCGGCGACGCTGACGGAGGACGGCATCCATAAGACGGAGGGGCTGCTGGGGGTGTCGAACCTGTCGGACCCGGAGAACCTGTCGCTGTATCAACACGTGAGCGCGGCGCTGCGGGCGAATGCTTGTTACAAGCGCGATGTGGACTACGTGGTGCGGGACAGGAAGGTCATCATCGTCGATGAGTTCACGGGGCGGCTGATGCACGGGCGGCGGTTCAGCGCGGGTCTGCACCAGGCGATAGAGGCGAAGGAGAAGGTGCAGATCGAGCGGGAGAACGTGACGACGGCGACGATCACTCACCAGAACTTCTTCCGGCTTTACAAGAAGCTGGCCGGGATGACAGGTACGGCGAAGACGGAGGAGCCGGAGTTCCTCAAGGTCTACGGGATGCCGGTGGCGGTGATTCCGACGCACCGGCCGATGATCCGCGAAGATAATCCGGACGTGATCTACAAGACGGGAGAGGGGAAGCTCCACGGGATCACGGCGGAGATCCTTCAGATGAAAAGCCTGGGCCGGCCGACTTTGGTGGGAACGCGGTCGATCGAGGTGTCGGAACGGCTGAGCGAGAGGATGAAGGTGGACCGGCTGCAGTTGTTCGCGCAGCTCTTGCTGCTGGAGGACACGCTCCTGGGCACGAAGGAGCTGGCGGAGACGCAAAGCCGCGAGCTGGCGCGGGCGCTTCGGGCGCGGCTGGGGGAGATCGAGCGGGAGGTGCGCCACCTGGAGGCGGCGGTCTCGAAGTTCGATCAGGGGGGGATGCGGGTGGCGCAACCGGAGGAGCAGCGCCGGATCGAACAACGGTTGATGCGCGTGGTGCGGTTTGCGGAGGAGATCCAGGGCCTGGTTCAGAGGCTGGAGGGGAAGGGGGATAAGGGGGCGCCAGGGGAGGGGGAGATTCGGCGGATGGCGGAGATCATCTGCTATCAGGCGCTGGAGGAGGTGCCGATGGGGCGCACGGCGGCGCTTCTGCGCACCTTCGGGATCGATCCGGAGGTGACGACGCCGCAGAATGCGCGCCACCTGGCGGACCTTGTGGGGCTGGGACAGGAAAGGCACACGGAGCTTGCCGAGGTGCTGTCGCACGGGGTTCCGCACCGGGTGCTGAACGCCAAGTACCACGAGATGGAGGCGCACATTATCGCCCAGGCGGGCCGGCCGGGGGCGCTGACGATTGCGACTAACATGGCCGGTCGCGGCGTGGATATTCTGCTCGGCGGCAACCCGCAGGAGATGGCGAACGAGCTTCTGCGCGAGGAGGGGGTGGATCCGAGCCAGGCGACGGAGGAGCAAACGCAGGCGGCGCGGGAGAAGGCGGAGGAGGTGTGCGCCCGCAACAAGGAGCTGGTGCTGGAGAGGGGCGGGCTGCATATTCTCGGCACGGAGCGGCACGAGAGCCGGCGTATCGACAACCAGTTGCGCGGCCGATCGGGACGGCAGGGGGACCCGGGCTCGTCGCGGTTCTACGTTTCCTTCGAGGACGAGTTGATGCGGCTGTTCGGGCCGGAGCGGCTGGATTTCTTCCTGAGCAAGTGGCCGGAGAACGAGGCGATAGAGGCCAAGATCACCAGCCGCATGATCGAGAATGCACAGAAGAAGGTGGAGGCGCACAACTTCGATATTCGCAGGCATCAGCTGCAGTACGACGATGTGATGAATCACCAACGGACGGTGATCTACGAGCAACGGAAGCGGGTGCTCCTGGGAGAGGATTTGCGGGAGAGCATCATCACCCATATGAGGGAGTTTGTGGATGGGCGGGTGCGGGAGTTCGCCAACCCGGAGCTGCCTCTGGAGGACTGGAACCTGGAGGCGCTGCACCAGACGATGAGGGAGGCGTTCCCGCTGGAGGTGGAAGTCGAAGGGCTGGCGGAGCTGAGGCACCACCAGGACCTGGTGACGTTCCTGCAAGAGGAGATCGTGGGGGCCTACGAGCGGCGGGTGGAGGAGGTCGGCGCCGAGCAGATGGCGGAGCTGGAGCGGCTGGTGACGCTGCGGGTGGTGAGCACGCGATGGATCGACCACCTGGCGGGGATGGAGGACTTGCAGGAGGGGATTGGGCTGCGGGCGTACGCGGGGGTGGATCCGCTCATCGTCTATCAGAAAGAGAGCTACACGTACTGGCAGAACCTGCTGGCGACCATCCGAGACGACATCGTGCGGTACATGTTCCGGGTGCAACCGCAGACGCCGAAGCGCCAGGAAGAGGAGGGGTTGGGAGCGACTCCGCAGGGCCAGCCGGTGGGGGCGGAGGAGGAGGGGACGATGACACAGGCCGCAGCGGCGCGTTCGGCGACGGCGCTGAAGGCCCCGCGGAGCCGGGAGCTGCCGCGACGGCGGGCGGGGGAGCGCACGGGCCGGAAGGTGGGACGGAACGATCCGTGTCCGTGTGGGAGTGGGAAGAAGTTCAAGAAGTGCTGCGGGGCGAGCAAGGGATCGGGCCGCTAGCCCGCGGCCATTAGGGATGGGGCCGCTATCCCGCGGCTATTGATCGCTGCTGTTGGTTAGTATAGGGAGGTGATTCTGCGTGGCCGAATCTTTCGGCAAGGCGAAGGCTGGTTTGCGCGAGCTTCGGGAAGAAACCGAGCAGATGCTCAATCAGGCGCGGGAACTGAGGGGTCATCTTTGACTTGGCCCGGCGCGAGGCGGAGCTGAGCGAGCTGGAGGAGCGGGCCGCGCGGCCGGATCTGTGGGAGAACCCGCAGGCGGCCCAGTCGTTGCACGCAGACATCAGCCGGCGGAAGCGCGTGCTGCAACCCCTGCAAGAGCTGCTGCGCAAGGCGGAGGACGTGGTGGTGCTGGCGCAGCTGGCGGAGGAGGAGGGGTCGGAGGCCGAGGCCGAAGAGATAGAGGGGGAGCTGGCGGCGCTCAAGAGGATGCTGACGGAGCAAGAGGTGGCGAGGCTCTTTTCTGGGAAGTACGACGCCCATAACGCGCTGCTGTCGATAAACGCGGGGGCCGGGGGGACGGAGGCCTGTGACTGGGCCGACATCCTGGTGCGAATGTACAGCCGGTGGGCGGAGCAGCAGGGGTACGAGTGGGAGATAATAGACCATACTCCGGGAGAGGAAGCCGGGACGCGGGGCCTTACAGCGAGCATTAGGGGCGACCACATCTATGGTCGGCTGAGGGGGGAGCGCGGGGTGCACCGATTGGTCCGGGTTTCTCCTTTCGACTCGGCGAGCCGGCGCCATACCTCCTTCGCCGCGGTGGACGTAATGCCGGAGGTGGAGACGACGGATGAGGTGGAGGTCAACCCGGACGATCTGAAGATCGACACCTTCCGGGCGAGCAGCGCGGGTGGCCAACACGTGAACAAGACGGATTCGGCGGTGCGGATCACGCATCTGCCAACGGGGATTGTGGTGTCGTGCCAAAATGAGCGATCGCAGCACAAGAACCGGGCCTTTGCCATGCGGGTGCTGAAGGCACGGCTGCTGGCGCTGGCGCGGGAGGAGCAGGAGAAGAAGATGGCTGAGCTGAGAGGGGAGCAGACGGAGATTGCGTGGGGACATCAAATCCGATCCTATGTGCTGCATCCGTACCAGATGATAAAGGATCACCGGACGAATGAGGAAACGGGTAACACGGCGTCGGTCCTCGGGGGGGAAATAGATCAATTCCTGGAGGCCTATCTGCGCTATGATATGGCGCGGCGCGCGAAGTCCGGAGCGGAATAGGTTTTCCTGACCGAAATAGGGGTATACGCGCGGTATAGGCAAGCCCTGGGCTCTAGCTCCAAGGGAGGTGCCGGTATGAGGGGTGTGAGAGTGAGAATCAGCGTGCTGACGGTGGTGGCGCTTGCGCTGACGGCAGGCGCGGCCTGGGGGGAGGTGGTGGGCCGCACGACGCATCCGCTGGAGGCGCCGCGGGCGCGGGTGAGCGAGTCCACCCTGGGCGATGTGGTGGCGGACGCGGCGAGGTCCGTGATGGAGGCGCAGGTCGCGCTGGTGCAGGCCAGCCAGATTCGCGCCACCGTGCTGCCGGCCGGGGACCTGACGCGGGAGGCGCTGGAAGGGGCCCTGCTGTATCCGGATGAGCGGATCGTGCTGGTGGAGATGTCGGGGGAGATGCTGCTGGCGGCGTTGGAGCGATCCGTGTCGGTGCTGCCGCAGCCCAGCACGGGGTTCTTGCAGGTTTCCGGGCTGGCGATTCGGTTTCGGTCGGAGGGCACGGCCGGTCAGCGCGTGGAGTCTGTGAGGGTCGGCGGCGGGAGTCTGAGAAACGCAACGACGTACCGGGTGGCGATGCCGAATTCGCTGGCGAAGGGATCTCTGGGGTACTTCCGGATCTTCAACGGTTTGGAGCCGGTGAGGACGGGCCCGGCGTTGGACGAGGCGGTGGTGGGATATGTCCTGGCGACAGGCACCATCACCATCACCCCGGGACAGCGCTTGGAGGATCTCTCCGCACCCCCCCAGTAGCCGACGCCGAGGGCGGCGATCGGCGGAGGGCCCGCGAGGCTCTCCGGTGGTGTGGCCGGGCACCAGGCGACATAATCATCGCGAGAGGCTTGCATTTCCAGCATGAGGCGCGATTTCAGCATCGGCAATATTATCTGGTGGACGTTGCGGATTCTGAACCTGACGCTGCTGTTCTGCATCGCGGCCGTCGGCGGCCTGCTGCTGGGGACCTACTCGGGAATCGCGGAGGTGATTCCGAACGCGCGGGACCTGGGGGAGATTCGGCCGGGACAGGCCTCGCGGGTGCTGTCGGCGGAAGGCGAGCTGCTGGCGACGGTGGCGACGGAGAACCGGGAGTTCGTGTCGCTGGAGCGGATTCCGGAGGCGCTGCAGCAGGCGGCGGTGGCGACCGAGGACCGGGAGTTCTATCGGCACATCGGGGTGAACCCGAGGGCGATTCTGCGGGCGGCGATCCACGATGTGGTGGCCTGGGGGCCCCGACAGGGCGGAAGCACCATCACGCAGCAGTTGGTGCGCAATGTCTATCTTACGCGCACGAAAACGCTGGCTCGGAAGGTGGCCGAGTTCGTGCTGGCGCTGCAACTGGAGCGGGCCTACACGAAGCCGGAAATCCTGGAGCTGTACTTGAATCAGATCTACTTCGGCGAGGGCGCCTATGGAGTGCAGGTGGCCTCGCGGACGTACTTCGGGAAGGAGGTCTGGGATCTTAGTGCGTCGGAGTGCGCGCTGCTGGCGGGCCTGCCGAAGCGGCCGGAGTATTATACCCCATTCAAGGACGAGCAGCGGGGGATCGACCGGCGCAATTATGTGCTGGCGACGATGGCGGAACAGGGGCACTTGACGCGGGAGGAGATGGAGGAGGCGCAAGCGACGCCGCTGGAGCTGGTCGAGGACAGAAGGCCGCTGGGGCTGAGCAGCTATCAGGCTCCGTACTTCACGAACTACGTGTTGCGCGAGGTGGCTCGGCAGTACGGGCCGGACGCGCTGTATCAGGGCGGATTGACGATCCACAGCACGCTGAATCTGGAGATGCAGACGGCGGCGGAGGAGGCGACGGCGTGGGGACTGGAGCAGGTGGAGCGACGGGGGTTCCAGGTGGACCAGATCGCGCTGGCGGCGGTGGATACGCGAACGGGGGCGATCAGGGCGATGGTGGGCGGGGCGGATTACTCAGAGAGCCAGTACAACCGTACCGTGCAGGGCGGGCGGCAGGCGGGGTCGTCGTTCAAGCCTTTTGTATACACCGCGGCGCTGGAGCAGGGATTCACTCCGGACAGCATGATAGAGGACTCGGAAGCGAGCTACCCCGGGGAGCCGGGGCAGATGTGGACGCCGCGGAACTATGACGGGGAGTATCATGGGGTGGTGACGCTTCGCGAGGCGCTGGCGCGTTCGTATAACGTGGCGGCGGTGAAGTTGGCCGACATGGTGGGGGTGGGGGCGGCGATCGCAACCGCCGAGCGGATGGGGATCCACCACCCGATGGAGAATTACTTGCCGCTCGCCATCGGCTATTGCGATGTCGGCCCGCTGGAGATGGCCTCTGCTTTCTCCGTGTTCGCGACCCGAGGGATGCGAACGGAGCCGTATGGAATCCAGAGGATCGTGGACGCGAGGGGCAGGGTGGTGCAGGAGCACAGGTCGCTAACGTGGCGAGTGCTGAACGAACACGTGGCGGAGCTCATGGTGGACATGCTGGCGGGGGTGATCCGGAGCGGCACGGCGGCGGGAATTCGGGGGCAGCTCAGCTTTCCGGCGGCGGGGAAAACGGGGACCTCGAACGATTTCCGGGACGCTTGGTTCATCGGGTTTACGGACGATCTGTGCGCGGCGGTCTGGATGGGGAACGACGATTTCTCGAGCACTGGCCGGCGAGGCCGGAGGGGCGTAACCGGGGCGACGATCCCGGCGCCGGTGTGGGCGCGGTTTATGAGGGTGGCGCAGCCGCTGGCGGGCAGCGCGCAGCTGGAGCGAGAGCAGCCGCGGGTGATTGAGATTAGTCCGAGCATGCAGGGGTCGCCACAGGCGCCCGTGCCGCCGGATTCGCCGGACCCGCAGGGCAATGCGGAGGAGCACGTCGGAGGCGAAGCGGCGGACGGCGGACGCGTTCTGACGAAGTGGATCTGTCCGACGTCGGGGCTGTTGGCCGGCCCTTACTGCCCGACTCCGGTGGAGGTCACGTATGATGTCGAGTCCGGCGCGGAGGCGCTGGAGAAGACGTGCGACATCCACACGGCCGACGGAGAGCAGGGATCGACGGAGGCTCCGAGGGGTGCGCGGCCGGCGGAGCCGGCGAGAGAGAGGTCGGGCGGGGGGGATCAGGTTACTCTGTCGGTGTGCGCCATCACCAATCAGCTTGCGTCGCCGTATTGCCCGATCGTGATTAGAAAGACTTTCTCGGTGGAAGAGGCCCCGACAACGACGTGTGAGCGCCACGGGCCCCGGCCGCCGGGGCCATAGCGGGACGAAAGGTTCCAGCGAATGACGCGCGCGTTTCGCGTAGGCCGCATCTTCGGGATAGACATCGAGGTGGACTATACGTGGTTCATCATCTTCTTCTTGGTGGCGGCCGCGCTGTCCACGGGGTTGAAGACGTGGGGGCTGAGGGATCTGCCGCTGCTGACGAAATGGTTGGTGGCCGCCTTCGCGACGCTGCTCTTCTTCGCCAGCGTGCTGATACATGAGCTGTCGCACTCGGTGGTGGCGCTGCGGCACGGGCTCGGCATCGAGGGGATAACGCTGTTCCTGTTCGGCGGGGTGTCGAAGATGTCGGACGAGCCGAAGTCACCCGGAGATGAGTTCAGGATCTCGGTGGCGGGGCCGCTGATGAGCATGGCGCTGGCGGCGATCTTCCTGGGGCTGGCGTTTCTCGCGCGCCGGGCGCCGGGAGCGGATGTGTTCAACCCGGTGTTCACCTGGCTGGCGGCGATGAACGGGATGCTGGCGATCTTCAATCTGCTGCCGGGATTTCCGCTGGACGGCGGGCGGGTGCTGAGGGCCGGGCTGTGGCGGGGGCTGGGGAACTTGGCGGAGGCGACGCGGATCGCCTCTACGTTCGGACACGCGCTGGGGGTTCTGATGATCGTGGGCGGCATTCTGCTGTTTCTGTTAGGCGGGGGAGGCGGCGCGCTGTGGCTTTCGCTGATCGGCTGGTTTCTGACGCAGGCGGCGCAGTCGAGCTATCAGCAGGTGCTGCTGCGGCAGGCGCTGTCGGGGGTGCCGGTGTCGGCGGCGATGACGCAGGAGGTGCAGTGGATACCGGCGGACATCACGCTGGATCAAGTGGTGCATGAGTTCGTGATGATGTACAACCACCCCGCGTTTCCGGTGATGGACAACGGTCAACTGCTGGGGCTGCTGTGCGTTAACGATGTGCGGGCGGTGCCGCGGGAGCAGTGGGGTTATGTGGCCGCGCGGCAGGTGGTGCCGCCGCTGTCGGAGGCGAACTCGATCTCGCCGCAAACGGATGCGTGGGATACCTTGGTGAAGATGACGGCCGATAATTGCGGAAGGTTGATGGTGGTGGAGGACGGGAGACTGCTGGGAATCATCAGCCGTACGGACATCATGAGGCTGATGAGGATGCGGATGGAGTTGGGGGTGTAGGCG
>CAZWRO010000078.1:0-9197 GCA_964635365.1 uncultured bacterium
CCGACATGCCCTGTGCCGGCACCCGCCTACCGCGTGCCCGCACCACCTTCGCCGGCACGCCCACCGCCGTCGCATTCGCCGGCACCGGATGCAACACCACCGCCCCCGCCCCGATCAGCGATTTGTCCCCCACCATGATCGACCCCAGCACGCTCGCCCCCACCCCGACCACCACCTCGTTCCCCAGCGTCGGGTGTCGCTTCCCGGTCTGCTTGCCGGTCCCACCCAGCGTCACCCCCTGGTACAGCGTCACGTTATCGCCGATTTCCGTCGTCTCCCCGATCACCACCGACATCCCGTGATCGACAAGAAAACTACGGCCGATCTTGGCCGCCGGATGAATCTCTATCCCCGTGAGGAGTCGACCGACCTGAGACAGGAAACGCGCCATCAGGCGCAGGTCGTGCCGCCAGAGCCAGTGCGCCGCCCGGTGCATGATAGTGGCGTGCAGCCCCGGATAGCACAGCAACACCTCCAGGCGGCTGCGCGCCGCCGGATCTCGATCCAGCGCGGCTTGGATGTCGGCGCGAACTCGCTCGAACATGGCCTCTCCCGCCCTCGCTCTCCCAGCCCGCAGTATATCGACGCCCTCGCGCGGCTGTCAACCCGGTCCCCCTCGGGCCCCTGCTCGGCTGGGCCTCCTCTGGGAAGGACCGCCACCTCCCCGCGACGAACTCTTTCGCGTTCCCAAGGGAGAAGCATGACCCCCAAGTACAAAGCTCCGCGCGGCACTCAAGACGTCCTCCCTGAAGTCTCGTGGCGCTGGCAGCGTGTCGAGGCCGCCTTTCGCGACACCTGCCGACGCTGGGGCTACGCGGAGATTCGCACCCCCATCTTCGAGGAAACCGACCTCTTCGTCCGCGGCGTCGGCGAAGGCACCGAAATCGTCAGCAAGCAAATGTACACCTTCGAGGACCGCGGCGGCCGCTCCCTCACGCTCCGCGCCGAGGGCACCGCCCCCGTCGTCCGCGCCGCCCTCGAGCATAACCTCACCGCCCAGGGCCAAGTCCGGAAGCTCTCCTACATCGCCCCCATCTTCCGCTACGAGCGCCCCCAGGCCGGCCGCTACCGCCAGCACACCCAGCTCGGCGTCGAAGCCATCGGCGCTCCCGGCCCCGACATCGACGCCGAAGTCATCGCCCTCTACCACGACTTCCTCGATACCCTCGGCCTCCAGGGCGCCGTCACCCATGTCAGCAGCATCGGCTGCCCCACCTGCCGCCCGGCATTCTCCACGGCCCTGCGGGAGTTCTTCAAGCCCAAGCTCGATCAGCTCTGCGACTTCTGCCAGGCCCGCTACGAAACCAACCCGCTCCGCATCCTGGACTGTAAGGTGCCTGCGGACATTGAGGCCCGGCGCGGCGCGCCCAGCGCGCTGGATCATCTCTGCGACGAGTGTCGCGCCCACTTCGATGGAGTCAAGACAACTCTCGATTCTCTCCAGGTGCCCTACGAAATCGACCCCACCATCGTCCGCGGCCTCGACTACTACACCCGCACCGCCTTCGAGGTCATCCACCCCGGCCTCGGCGCCAAGGATGTCATCATGGGCGGTGGCCGCTACGACGGCCTCGCCGAAATGCTCGGCGGCCGTCCCACCCCGGGCCTCGGCTTCGGCTCCGGCCTCGAGCGCCTCCTCCTTGTCCTCGGAGAAGACGGCCTTCCGCCGCGCCCCGACGTTTACATCGCGGCCGCCTCCCCTCCAGCCCGGCCGCCCGCTTTCGCGCTCGCCATCGAGCTCCGCCGCGCCGGCCTCGCCGCCGAACTCGACTACACCCAGCGCGGCCTCAAGGCACAGATGAAAGAGGCCAACCGCCTCGGCGCGCGGTTGGTCGTGCTGCTAGGGGAGGAGGAGCTGACAGCCGGGAAAGTCACCCTGCGAGACATGGAGACAGGGGACCAGACGAGCGTCGCCAGGGCGGAGGCGATTCCAGCCATCAAGAAGCACCTCGACGAGTCACGAGAGGACCACCCATGAAACGCACCCACCCCTGCGGAGCCCTCCGCGCCGAGCACATGGGCACCACCGTCACCATCGCCGGCTGGGTGCATTCCACCCGCGATCACGGCGGCCTCATCTTCATCGATCTGCGCGACCGCGAAGGCCTCGCCCAGGTAGTATTCGACCCCACCGCCGCGCCGGAGGCCCACGCCATCGCCAAGAAGCTCCGCGGCGAATACGTCATCGCCGCCACCGGCGAGGTCACCCCTCGCCCGCCCGCCTCCGTCAACCCCGACCTCCCCACCGGAGAGGTCGAGCTGCGCGCCGCCGAGGTCGAAATCCTCAACCCCGCCCAGACTCCCCCCTTCGAGATAGCCGGGGCCGACCGGGTCGACGAACTGCTCCGCCTCCAATACCGATACCTCGATCTCCGCTCCCCCAGAATGCAGCGCAACCTCCAGCTCCGCCACCGCATGGCCCAGGCCACCCGAGAGCATCTCGACGGGCTCGGGTTCATCGAAGTCGAAACCCCCCTCCTCATGCGCTCCACCCCCGAGGGAGCTCGCGACTACGTGGTGCCCGCGCGCACCCGCCCCGGCAGTTTCTACGCCCTCCCCCAGTCGCCGCAGCTCCTCAAACAACTGCTCATGGTCAGCGGCCTCGACCGCTACTATCAATTGGCTCGCTGCCTGCGGGACGAAGACCTCCGGGCCGACCGCCAGCCCGAGTTCACCCAGATCGACATCGAGATGTCCTTCGTCGACCAGAACGACGTCCTCAGCCTCAGCGAAGACCTCACCCGCCACGTCTTCCGACCGGCCGACATCGAAATACCGGGCCCCTTCCCCCGCCTCACCTACCACGAAGCCATGTCGACCTACGGGACCGACAAGCCCGACCTTCGCTTCGACCTCAAGCTCATCGAGCTCGACCGGACCTTCGCCCAGACCAAATTCCGGGCCTTCTCGAAAGTGCTCGCCGACGCCGGCACCGTCCGCGGCCTTCGCCTGCCGGGCGGAGCCGGCTACTCCCGCCGCGAGCTGGACGAGCTGGAGTCCTCGGCCAAGCAGGCCGGCGCCAAAGGCCTCGCCTGGTTCCAGGTGAGCGCCGAAGGGCTTAAGTCTCCCATCGCCAAGTTCCTCTCTCAAGAAGAGCAGGCCGCTCTTCGGCAGACCACCGGCGCCGAACCCGGCGACCTCCTGCTGCTCGTCGCCGATAAGTTCGCCCTCGCCTGCGAGGTGCTCGGCCGACTGCGCCTGGAATTGGCCCGCCGCCTCGACCTCATCGACCGAACTCAGTGGCGCGGCCTGTGCGTCACCGACTTCCCCCTCTTCGCCTACAACGATGAAGAGGGCTGCGTCGAGCCCATGCACCATCCCTTCAGCTCGCCCAAACCCGAAGACCTATCCCTTCTCGATACAGATCCCCTCCGCGTCCGGGGTCAAGTCTACGACGTCGTGTTGAACGGCGTCGAGCTAGCTTCCGGCAGCATCCGCATTCATCGCCGCGACGTCCAGGAGAAAGTCCTCTCCGCCATCGCCATGCCGCCCGAAGAAGCCGAGCAGCGCTTCGGCTTCCTGCTCAAGGCCTTCCAGTACGGCGCTCCTCCCCATGGAGGAATCGCCTTCGGCTTCGACCGCATGGTGGCCATGGCCTGTGGCGAAGAGAGCATCCGCGACGTTATCGCCTTCCCCAAGACCGCCGCCGCCGTCGACCCTCTCACCGGCGCCCCCGCCGAAGTCTCCCCCGCGCTGCTCGACGAGCTTTCTCTCTCCGTCAAACTGCCACCCAAGAAGAATAAGGAATAGCCCCGTGCCCGCGAAACGCACCCGTCCCAAAACCGCCGCCCGGCCCCGCTCCGCGCAGCCGAAGAAGGCTTCGCCCAAGCAGAAGCCCACGCGATTACTCGCGGGCAACGTTCAGCATCTCGCCGACCGCTTGAACATCACGCCTCGCCGCCCCCAGCTCCTCCTCCAGGCGCTCACCCACAAGTCCGCCCAACAAGAAGTGGACCTCCCCGTCAACGAGCGCCTCGAATTCCTCGGCGACGCCATCTTGGGCCTCACCATCGCGGAGCACCTCTATCGCACCCACCCCGACCTCGCCGAGGGCGACCTCACCAAAGTCAAGGCCGTCGCCGTCTCCGAGACCATCCTCGCCAAAGCCGCCGCCGAAATCAACCTGGGTGACTACCTCATCGTCTCGAAGGGCGAGGAGCAGAGCGGCGGGCGGAAGCGCCCCTCCATACTCGCCGATGCCCTGGAAGCGCTCTTCGCCGCCATCTATCTCGATCGCGGCGCCCGCGTTGCCAAAGACGTCATCCTGCGCCTCCTCACCCCTCATATTCGCACCATCGAGCGCGACGAGCACGAGCTCGACTACAAGACCTTGCTCCAGGAGAGGGTCCAAGAGCTGCACCGGAAGCCCCCCACCTATCGCGTCATCGACGAATCCGGACCGGATCACGACCGCACCTTCGTGACGGAGGTGCGAGTCGGCAGCCGCGTCCTCGGCCGCGGCGTCGGCAAGAGCAAGAAGCAGGCCGAACAAGCCGCCGCCCAGGAGGCCTTCACCACGGACTAGCAGTCCTTCAACAAGGACTAATAGGCTTTGCTCAGATGTCTTCAGAAACCGCGGGCAGGCCGAGCCGCTTCACCCGAAGACATCTGTCCGGCCGTACTAGTGCAGACGAGACTATGTCAGGAGGTGTGACTATGTCGATAAGAGTTGTGTCCGTTCTAGTGGCCCTCGGGCTCCTGCTGACTTTCGCCCCGTTGGCCGCGGCCGCGGCCGAGGCGACTCCGCCCGACCTCGCCAACGTTGCCGTCCAGTATGTCAATGCCCTTGGAGCCGGCAATCTCGGGCCAGCCTGGAATCTGCTCTCCGCGGAGTCTCGCGCCGGCCTCACCGGGGCCGACTGGGAGGAGGCCTCCCAGAGGCGCGCCCCCATCCGCAAGCCTCCGGACTCAGCCCTGCTGCAGGCCCTGGTCGTTTCTGGGTCCGCCGATATGATCGGCGACGTCCTGCTTCGCCCCAACGAAGCCTTCATCAGCGTCGCCGGCACCATCGATGTCACCCAGGACTTGATCCTGGTGCGCGAATCGGCCGGCTGGAGAGTCGATCTCACGGCCTCCGACCGCCTCAACGCGCGCCGCGCCGCCCAGCTCTTCCTCGACGCCCTCGGCGAGGAGGCCACCGCCTCTTCCTCTCGCTCCTCCCGGGCCTTCCCGGGCGCCAACCTCTCCTTGGTTAACGCGGTTCTCGTGAGCGACGCCACCGGGTACGAAGTCGTCTCCGCCGAAGTCGAGGCCGATACCGCCCACCTCGTGCTGGTAGCCCAGGTCCCGGTCAGCCTCGTCCTTCAAGCCGGCCGCGCCGGCCCCGGGTGGCTCGTCGATCTCTCCCGCCCCCTCCTGCCCGTGGCGAACGAAGCCGGAGCGCCTCTCGACCAGGCCGCCGCTCTCGCCGACCAGCAGGCCTGTGAAGCGCAGCTCCGCCAGCTCGTGCAGGCCATCCGGATGTACGCCGCCTCCTCCGACGACCAGCTTCCCGATCCCAGCCATTGGCTCGACCAGGTCCGCCCTCACCTGCAGGACGCGGGCGCACTCCATTGTCCGAGCGATTCCGCCGCGGGCATCAGCTACGCCATGAACAGCAATCTCCGGGGAATGCGCCTTCGTGAAATCGGAAACCCCCAGCAGACCCCCCTCCTCTTCGAGTCCGCTCTCCACACCGACAACCCGGCCGATGCCGGCGAAAGCTGGGCGACCCCCGTGCGGCACCCCCAGGGCAATCTAGTCGCCTTTGCCGACGGCACCATACGCGCCCTCCCGCGCCCGCCCTCGTTTCGGGCGATACGCGGCCCCTCCGGCGGCCCCCAAGTAACGCGTCCCGGCGCTCCGCGTATCCGGACTCGGCCTCCTCAGCGCCCGTTAGCGCCCTAGCCGATACCGGCCGCGCGATCATCGTCGTTCGCCTCACGTAAAGAAACGGGGGACCCGCAATGCGGGTCCCCCGTAGTCGTTTCCAAATGGTCCAGCTCTTAGAACTCTTGCCGGACTCCGAAGGAGAAGAACCGCGGCGGCGTGCGCGAGAACGGCACGTAGGACACTTCATCACTAACCACGTCTCCCAGCAGTCCGCCGGTTCTCGGATGATAGATCACATAGCTCGTCACATCATCCCGCGCGAACAAGTTGTAGATCTGGAAGTACACCTGACGGCCCGACCCGGCCTCATACGACAGGTTCAGGCTCATCGTCAGGTTCGGATCCGTCATCAGCGCGTTCGGCATGAGGAACCCCTGCGAGGGGTCGCTCGGATTGACATAGTTCTGCGGAATGACCAACTCCTCCGGGCTCGAAGGATCGCCGGAATCCCAGTCCGGGTTCGGCACGTGCGCCGGATCGCTCCCGTAGGCGTCCAGGCCGCTCTGCCCGTAAGGGAAGCCGCTCCCGTAGATGACCCACGGGTTCACCGTCAGCCTTCCCGTCTGGTACCGAAGCGCCATCGACACCGTGTGCTCCTGGCTCCAGTCCACCGGGAACTCCTCCGCCAGCCCGGCCGGGTCCGTCCGATTCAGGAACCCGTACCCATAGGGGTAGGTGTTGTCGTTCGGGCTGGTCGCCCGCGCGTTCAGGTAAGTGTACGCTAACCACGCGCGCAGGCTCCCACTCAGCCGTCGATCGACCTTCACTTCCGCACCCCTAGTGGTGCCCGTCCCGGTCGCCGCAAACCACACCGGCGCCGAGTCATCGAAGTCGGCCGGATCCAGCGACGGAATGGGATTCCCGTCACCATCCAGAATCCAGTCGCCGATATCGTCGTGCAGCACGCCATGCCACCGCTGTGTCATCTGCCGGCTCTCCCGTCGGAACAGAGTGGCCGTCAGCAGCGTGCTGTCGTCCACCTTCCAGTCGAACCCGACGTCCTGCGTGCGATCTATCTGCGGATTCACGGGGAAGTCCGGGAACATCGCCATCTCCCAGGTCCATCCCCAGCCCGCGAACGCGGGGTTCTCCGTCTCGTGAGGAATGTATTCCGCGGCGATTAAACTCGCCCGCGGGAACTCCACATACCGCCCCGTCGAAGCCCGCACCAGCAGGTCCTCCGACGGCGTGTAAGTCAGTCCGGCCCGTCCGCTGGTCTCGCTCACCGTCAGCTCGCCGGCCGCCGGACGATCGTACTGCATCCTGTCGTGCCGGCCGCCCACGCTCACCAGCAGCTCATCGTTGATCTCCCAGCTATCCTCGAGGTAAGCCTGCGTGTTGCGGGTGTCGTTGTTGGCCACCGAGTCCAGCAGTCCGTACGGGCTGTACTGCGTCCCGTAGGCGCTGTAACGCGTGTTGTTGTCGCTGTTGATCCGCCATACCCCGGCCGACAGCCGGTGGTCGCCCATCTGTCGCTGGTAGTCAGCCTGCGCCACCAACATCCGCTCATTCCGGTGCTGCCAGAACAAGTTGCCCGGGTCGCCCAGCTCCAGCTCCACGAAGTGCCGCAGTCGCGAAACCCGGAAGCTCCAGAAAGCCGCCGGGCTGATCGTGTGGTTCACGCTCACCGAGTCGATATCATACCCCTGGCGACCGAAGTCCTCATCCCCCGGCGCCGTCACCCACTCGGCCGCGTCGGGGTCGAACGTCCACAGCCTATTCCAAGGCATCAGATAGCGAGCGTAGCCATGATGCGAAAGCAGCGTCACATCGTCCCGCTCGCCCGCATCGTAGATGATCTTCGCAATGTGGTCCGAAGACACCGGCGCCGCACTCGTGAACAGGTTCTCGTTGAACTCGCTGTGCCACGTGTTCAGGCCGTAATACCAGTTGGCGCGCCCGTCCACATCTCCGCTCTCCACTATCAGGCCGCCGTACTGGTACGGGCTGCCCGCGCCGACGTCCACCAGGCTGCCGCGTATCTGGTCGCCACGCTTCACCACCTGGTTGATGATCCCGCCGGTGAAGCCGCCGTACTCCGAGGGGTAGCCCCCCGTGAACAGCTCCAGACGATCCAAACCCACCGACACTATGTTCGTGGCGAACACGTTCGCGTTCGGATCCGTGATCGGTATGCCGTCCAGGAAATACCCTACCTGATTCGCGCGCGCGCCCCGGATATGCGGATAGTACGTGTTGTCGGGAACCACGCCCGGCTGCGCGAACACCAACCCCGGAAACTGGTACCGGTCGTTCGGCTGCGACAGCGTCATCTGCTCGTCCGCCGCCGTCGTCACGTACACCGGAGAGGTCACGTCTCGTCGCAGAGCCACCCGGGCGGCCGTTACTCTGGCCTCCGCCCCCGCCGCCTCTACCACGGTCGCGTCAAGCGTGGTGTCCACCGGGCTCACCTGGCCCTGCGTCACCACCACCTCGGTAACCCGCACCTCGGTGTACCCGACCAAGCTAACACTCACCGTGTAGCTCCCGGGAGGCACGTTCGTAATCGTAAAGCGCCCCCTCTCGTCGCTCACAGTCGTCAGTCCGGCCTCCACCACCGACACGTTGGCGCCTGATAGCCGGGCCCCCGTCTCGCTGTCGATGACTGTCCCGGAGACCACGCCGGTCACCGCGCACCAGGCCGCTCCCGCGGCCAGGCCAATGACCAGGGCCATCATCACTGGGATAAGAAATTTGCCGCCGTTTGCCCTCAAGATACTCACTCCTCTGTGGTACTCAGCTATTCCAGGTCTTCGGCTATACACTTATGCCATATTCCACTGCCGCGGATTACCTCAGGGACCCTCTCGCGTCTGCCCGCGCCCCCCTTTCGCGGCCCCTCTAGTTCAGCTCAAACCTCACTGTGGCGTGCGTGTGCACTCGCCTGGCTTGCCCGTCCTGCACGGCCGGCCGATACTGCCACCGCCGCACCCAGTCCTGGGCCGGCACATCCAATCGCCGGTCCCCACTCGACTCGACCATCGTCACCTCAGCCACCGTCCCCGTCTCGGTCACCACCACCTCCAGCCGCACCGTTCCCTCGCGGCCGTCGGCGATAGCCCCCGCGGGATACTCCAGAACACCTTTGCTCACCACCACCGGCTCCGCCCGGTCCGCCACGCGCGAAGTGAATCCCCCCCCGTCTCCGTTGCCGCCCCCACGGCCCGAGCCGCTCCCCTCTCCAATCCCAGTTCCGCTGCCGACGCCAATCCCGCCGCCCGAACCTCCACCACTGCCGCCACCACTTCCCGCTCCCACACCCGAGCCACTGCCGACGCCCTCGCCGCTCAGCTCAGCGTGCCCGAGATTGCCAAGCTTTCCGAGCT
>CAZWRO010000079.1:0-9171 GCA_964635365.1 uncultured bacterium
AGGATGACATGCTCGCCTTTCCGGGGCCTCAGCAATGAGGCGCGGTCTCGATGTTGCTTAAGCGCCTCACAAATGAGGCGCGGTCTCGATGTTTCTTGGGCGCCTCACAAATGAGGCGCGGTCTCGATGTTGCTTGAGCGCCTCACCTGCGAGGCACGATCTGGAGCTCTTGGTGAACCTTTATGATGTGGTCGGCTGGATAGTAGCCGCGCAGGCTGGCGTTGGGATAGATGTGGGTGCGGGGCCCGATGAGTGTGCCGGGGTTGAGGACGACGTGGCAGCCGACCTCGACGCGGTCGCCGAGGACGGCTCCGAGACTGTCCAAGCCCGTGTCGTGCTCGGTGTCGCCGACGCGCACGCGGACGGGGCCCCGGCCGAGCTTTACGTTGGAGCAGACCGACCCGGCGCCGAGGTTGACGTGGGCCCCGAGGAGGCTGTCGCCGACGTAGTTGAGGTGGGGGACGGTGGCGCCGTCGAGCAGCACGGAGCCGCGCACTTCGGAGCCGTGGCCCACGATTGCGTCTCGCCCGAGGATGACCGGGCCGCGCACGAGGCTGCCGGCGTAGAGGCGGCTGCCGGGACCGATGAGGGCCGGCCCGAGCAGGATGGCGCCGTCCTCGATCATCGCCTCCGGCGAGGCCTGGACGAGGTCGCGGAAGCGCGCGGGGTCTTTCCGCAGGTCGTCCGGGGAGATGTCGAAGATCTTGGCGAGGTATTCGGGCAGTCTGTCGATGGCCTCCCACACGTGGGTCAGGTCGGCGAAGAGGTCGGCGTGAGCGAATTCTTTGAGATCGAAGAAATCGAGTGGTGCGAGCATGGCGTGATCTCCTCTGTCGTGCCTCTGCGCCTTTACCGCGCTGGACTGCGATTTCCCTTCTCTCTATCCGATTGGGGGGATTGCGGCTGGCGGGCGACCACTTAGGCCATCGACGCTCCTTTCGGTCACGGCCGAGCGCATCCTGTGCTATAATCCCGGAGTTAGCAAGCTGGATGCAGTGACTCATGTGAGGAGTCGTTCGGTGGAAGAGAGGCTGAGGATTGCTATCGCCGGCACGGGGTTCGGGGAGAAGTACGCCACGGGGCTGAAGGCGACCCCAGGGGTGGAGCTGGCCGGGGTGTTCAGCCGAAGGCCGGAGCGGGCGGCGGACCTGGCCGAGCGCTTCGGGATTCCGTTTTCGACCCACCGGTTCGCGGATCTGCTGGAGATCCCGTATCTGGATGCGGTGGCGGTGGTGACGCCGAACAGCACGCACGCGGAGCTGGTGCGGGCGGCGATCCAGGCCCGGAAGCACGTGATATGCGATAAGCCTCTGGCGCTTACGGCCGCGGAGGCGGCGGAATTGTGCGAGCTGGCGCAAGGGGCACGGGTGAAACACATAACCTTCGTTCCTTACCGTTTCTCGCCGGCCTCGGTGGTGATGAAGAAGGAGCTGGAGGAGCAGCGTGTGGGCCGAGTGGTAGGGGTGCGCGCGAGCTGGGGGGTGGACTTGCGGGAGGAGCCGCTGCGCTGGCGTTTCCAGAGGAAGCTTTCGGGGCCGGGGGTGGTGGCCGACCTGGGGGCGCACGTGCTCGACCTGTTGACGTGGTGGTTGGGGCCGGTGCGCCGGGTGCTGGGCCGATGTCAGACGGTGGTGGCGGCGCGGCCGGCCGCGCGCGGGGGACGCAGGCGGAAGGTGGACGTGCCGGACGAGTGCTGGTCTTTGGTGGAGTTCGCGCGGGCGGGCGTGGGCTGCGTGACGCTGAGCTGGAATGTGAGCAGCAATCAGCGGGTGGAGATAGAGGGAGACCGCGGGCGTCTCGTGTATGAATCGCCGTCGCTGCTGCAGTGGCTCAATGGACGGGGGTCGTTCGAGCCGTCGGTAACGTTTACGCGGGCGGATGGGCTGGGAGGTACGACGCGACTTTCGCTGGAGGGCGGGGAGAGCTTCGGCCGCCAGGAGGAGGCGCTGGCGAAGATGTTCGGGGAGATCGCCGGCTATCTGCGCACGGGAGAGCGGCCGTCGGGCGCTGCGAGCTTCTATGAGGGGGCCGAGGTGCTGCGGGTAATCGACGCGCTGGTGGACTCGTCGAAGCGCGGCCAGTGGGTGAAGCTGGACTCGACGAGCTAGTGAGGCCGGCTGCGCGGCGCGCTATCCGCCGCCGGTGAGGGGGCGGCGGGCTATCCGCCGCCGGTGATGATGCGCTCGATGTCCTTGTAGGTGATGACCACCATGAGGATGAGCAGCAGGGCAAACCCGACGAGATGGACGATGGCCTCTTTGCGCTTGTCGAAGGGCTTGCGCCGGATTGCCTCCACCGCCACGATTGCCAGCCGGCCGCCATCGACCAGGGGTATGGGCAGGAGCTGGGCGGCGCCGAGGGCGACGGTGAGTGCGGCGAAGGTGCTGAGGAAGCTGAGCCACCCGGCTTGAGCTTCGGTGTATAGGATGTGGGCGACGCCCACGGGACCGGCGACGGCGAAAGGCATCTTACCGAGGATGAGTCCCACGAGGTAGGTGACGGTGAGGTGGATCATGCGATAGGCGTCGCGAATTCCGGCGACGATGGATTCGCCGACGCCCATGTGCTCCATACGCAGCCGGAAGCTGACTCCGATCCTACCTATCGGCCGGTAGACCAACTCATCGTCCCGCAATTCGGGGACGGATTTGCGCTCCGGGGTGATGTCGAAGGTGAGGCGCCGGCCGTTGCGCTCTATCTCCAGAGGTATGGATTCCTCCGGGTGGGCCTGGATGAACTTCTGGATTTCCATCAGCCGGAAGTGGTCCTTGCCCTTGTATCCGACGAGTCGATCTCCGGGCAGGAGGCCGATCTGCGCGGCCGGGGAACCGGGCATGACGCGGTCGATGGTGTCGGTGACGTCTACGGGTTTTCCGATAACGACTCCGATGAAGATGAAGATGGCGACGGCGAGTAGGAAGTTCGAGGCCGAGCCGGCGACGAGCACGAAGGCCTGGGCCAGGCGGGAGCGCTTGTAGAAGCCCTGGGGATGGTCGTCTTCGGGCTCCATGCCGGCGATTCGCACGTAGCAGGCGAAGGGCCAGGAGCGGAGAGAGTACTGGGTATCGCCGCGGCGGAACCAGAGCAGGAGCGGCCGGCCGATGAACATGGAGAACTCGTAGACCGTCATGCGGGTGAGGCGGGCGGCCAGGAAGTGCCCGCCCTCGTGGACGAAGAGCGCGAGGTTGAAGGCGCAGAGCACGGCGAGTATCCGGACGACTAGATCCACGTCGTTCGGTTCCTTTCGAGGTAGTCGCGCACTTGTCGGTCGGCGGCGAGAAGGGCGTCGATGGAGTCGCCGGCTTCGGGGTGGTGGTGGCTCAGGGCGGCTTCGATGACGCGGGGAATCCCGGTGAATGGGAGGCGCCCTTCGAGGAACCACTGCACGGCCACTTCGTCGGCGGCGTTGAGGGCGGCCGGGGCGGTGCCTCCGGTGTCGAGGACCTCTCGGGCGAGGCGGATAGAGGGCCAGCGTTGTTCGGAAAGCGGCTCGAAGTGGAGCGCGCCGAGCTGGGCGAGGTCGACCGGGGGCTCCGGGCGCGGGAGCCTTTCGGGGTAGCTGAGGGCGTATTGGATGGGCAGTCGCATGTCGGGGGCGGCGAGCTGGGCGAGCACGGAGCCGTCTGCGAACTCGACTAAGCTATGGACGATACTCTCTCGATGCATCACGACGTCCAGTTGCGAGGGCTCCAGGTCGAATAGCCAGCGCGCCTCGATGATCTCCAGGCCTTTATTGATCAGCGTGGCCGAGTCCACGGTAACCTTGGGGCCCATCTTCCAGGTGGGATGGGCCAGCGCCTGCTCCGGTGTGACGCCATCGAGCTCGTCGGCGGGAAGGTCGCGAAAGGCGCCTCCGGAGGCCGTGAGCACGACGCGGGCGACGGCGCTTCGCGGCTGGCCGAGCAGCAACTGGAAGATGGCGGAGTGCTCGCTGTCCACGGGCAGGAGTTGCGCGCCGGAGCGCGCGGCCTCGGCGGTGATGAGGTGTCCGGCGACGACGAGGGGCTCTTTGTTGGCGAGCGCAACCGTCTTGCCCGCGGTCACGGCGGCCCAGACTGGCGGCAGGCCGGCGATTCCGGTCGCCGCGGCGAGCACCAGGTCGGCCTGGGGGAGCAGGGCGCAACGCACGATGGCGTCGGCCCCGGCGGCGACTTCGATGGAGGTGTCGCGCAGGGCCTGGGCGGCCCGTTCGGCGGCCTCGGCGTCGGCGAGGGCCACCAAGAGGGGGTGGTATCGCCGCGCTTGAGCGACGACTTGCTCGACGGAGCGGTGGCAGGCGAGGGCCACCACGCGAAAGCGCTCGGGAAAGGCTTCGATGACGTCGAGGGCCTGAAGGCCGATCGAACCGGTGGAGCCGAGGAGGGCGATGCCTTTGGGAACAGACATGCTGGACTTAGGGTCCCGCGAGGCTGATGCCGCCGAGCCAGCCGGGCTGCAGCAGATACAACATCTGGGAAAGGGCGAGCCCCAGGATTAGTCCGAGAACGGCCAGCCCGCCGAATTCAACCAGTCCCCGCAGGCGTCGCTTTCCGGCCTCGTTGATGACGGCCAGAGCGATGAGGAGAAGGTCGAACACTACGGCGACGGTGATGAGCAGGAGTATGAATTGCGAGAGGTTGCGGTCGCGACAGAAGGCCAGCAGCAGCACGAAGGCCGCGGACATGAAGGGCAGGGTGGTTAGGGCGGTACGCTCGCGCGCCTGGATCCAGGCTCGGAGGCGCTCCGCGGCGCGGCCGGCCAGTCCCAGCCAGGTTAGCTCAATGACGAGGAAGGCCAGCCCGAGGGTGATCAAGAGCAGCGGCACGCCCTCGAGGGCGGGGAGGCCGTCGAGCGCGAGCAGCAGGACGAGCAGAGGAAGGCTGATGGCCAGTTTAATGAGGAAGCTATGTCGCATTATCGACTCCGCCGAAGCGCCGGTGGCGCCCCTGGTAGTCAACGAGGGCTTCGTAAAGATGGGGGGCGCGAAAGTCGGGCCAGAGGGTCGGGGTGACGTAGATCTCCGAGTAGGCGATCTGCCAGAGCAGGTAGTTGGAGACGCGCAGCTCGCCCCCGGTGCGAATGAGGAGGTCGGGGTCGGGCAGGTCTGTCCGATATAGGTAGTCGTTGAATCGCGGCTCGTCGATCTGCTCGGGGGACAGGGCGCCGGAGACGGCGTCTTCGGCCAGGCGGCGGGCGGCGTCGACTATCTCCTGTCGGCCGCCGTAGTTCACGGCGAGCTGGAGGGTCAGCCCGGTGTTCTGCTTGGTCAGCTCTTCGGCGCGGCGCATTTCTTCCTGGAGCGATGATGGCAGGCCGGCGAATCGTCCGAGCATGCGAACGTGGATGTTATCGCGATGCAACTCCTGGACGTTCGCCGCGAGGCTGCGTGCGATGAGCTCCAGCAGGGCCTTCACCTCGCCTTCGGGCCGCTGCCAGTTCTCGGCCGAGAAGGCGTAGAGAGTGAGGTAGCCGAGGTCGACTTCGGCGGAGGCTTGAACGGTGGCGCGAATGCTGTCCTCTCCGGCGCGATGTCCTTCCAGTCGCGGGAGGCCGCGATTCTTGGCCCAGCGTCCGTTGCCGTCCATGATGATGGCGACATGACGCGGCAGGCGCGATCTGTCCAATTGCGCCTTTAGCTCTTCTGCAGACAAGGGCTGGGAGGGGCTAGCCGGACTCATCTCTCTCTTCCGGCGGAGGCACGGAGGCGGCCACCACCAGTTCGACGCCCTCGGGTCGGGGGCGCTCACGGACCACGCGCAGCGGACCGGAGGGAGCGCCGCGCGGCGCGGAGGTGCGTATGGTCTCGATCACTCGGATGCCGGACCGCTCCAGGATTTCGAAGGCGTCGGGGAGCAGCCGACCGATGACCGACGGCGCCTTCATACTTCCATGATCTCCCGCTCTTTAGCGTCCTGGAGCTTATCCAGTTGCTCGATGTGGGCATTGGTGATTTTCTGCACTTGGTCCTGGAAACGGTGTATATCGTCCTCTGAGATCTTGCCGTCGTTCTTTAGGGCGCGCAGCTTCTCGACCGTCTCCCGGCGGGCATTGCGGATGGCGACCTTGCCCTCCTCGGACTTCTGAGCGACTATCTTGGCGAGCTCTTTGCGGCGCTCTGTGGTGAGCTGAGGAAGGGGCACGCGGATGAGGTTGCCCTCGGTACTGGGGTTGAGGCCCAGGTCGGAGCTGGTGACGGCATTGACGATGGGCTTGACCATCGTCTTGTCCCAGACGGAGATCATGAGGAGGCGCGGTTCCGGAGCACTGATGGTGCCGACCTGCTTGATGGGGACGCGCTCTCCGTAGTACTCGACGAGCACTCGGTCGAGGATGGCCGGGTTCGCGCGACCGGTGCGGATCAGGGAGAACTCGCGCTTGCTGCCATCGATGGTGTTGAGCATGTGCTCGTCGGTGGCCTTCATGAGCTGGGCGATGATGTCCTTCGGCATGCGGACTCCCTCCTTCTTGAGCAAGTCAGCCGATGATACTGCCGATCGGTTCGCCGAGCAGAACGCGCTTGATGTTGCCCGGCTCGGCGAGGCCGAAGACGATGACCGGGATCTTCGTGTCCATGCTCAGCGAGATGGCGGTGGCATCCATTACTTTGATCCCGGAACGCAGCGCGTCCAGGTAGGTGAGCTTTTCGATCTTCTTGGCGCTGGCATCGGTCTTGGGGTCGCGCTCGTAGACGCCGTCGACGTTGGTGGCTTTGAGCAGGGCGTCGGCGCCGATTTCGGCGGCTCTCAGCGCGGCGCCGGTGTCGGTGGTGAAATAGGGGTTGCCGGTTCCCGCGGCAAAGATGACGACGCGCTGCTTTTCGAGGTGGCGCACCGCGCGCCTTCTGATGTAGGGCTCGGCGACCTCTCGAATCTCGATGGCGGACTGGACCCTGGTCTGGACCTCGAGCGACTCGAGCGAGGCCTGGAGGGCAAGGCAGTTGAGCACGCTGGCCAACATGCCCATGTAGTCCATGGTGGTGCGGTCGATGTCGTGAAGCGAGGAGGAGCGGGCCCGGAGGTAATTTCCGGCGCCGACGACGATGCCGCACTCGACGCCGAGCTCCTTGCACTCCTTGATCTCGATCGCGATTCGGTGGATCACGTCGGGATCGATGCCAAAGCCGTTTTCGCCGGCGAAGGCCTCCCCGCTGAGTTTTATCACGACCCGTTTGTAGCGCGGCTCTGGCACCAGCCAACCCCCCAGGGCGTTAGCCCTCGGCCTCGTCTCCGAGTTGGAATCGCACGAAGCGACCCACGCCGATGTTCTCTCCCAGCTTGGCGATCAATGCCTTAATCAACTCACCGACCGTCTGCTGGTCGTCGCGCACGTAGGCTTGATCCATGAGGCAGGCTTCGGAGTAGAACTTCTTGAGCCGTCCTTCGACGATGCGGTCGACGACTTTCTCCGGCTTGCCTTCTTTCAGGGCCACCGCGCGGTACACTTCTTTCTCCTGCTCGACGACGTCTTCGGGAACGTCTTCCTGCCGAACGAAGCGCGGCTGTTCGGCGGCGATGTGCATCGCCAGATTGCGCGCGATATCCTTGAATTCATCGGTGCGCGCCACGAAATCGGTTTCGCAGTTGAGCTCGACGAGCACGCCGATCTTGCCGCCGGCGTGAATGTAGGAGGCGATCACCCCTTCGGTCGTAGGCCGGGACATCCGGGCGTCCGCCCGGGCTGCGCCCGCCTTCCGTAGGATGGTGACGGCCTGCTCGACGTCGCCGCCGGATTCATCCAGGGCCTTCTTGCAGTCCATGATGCCGGCACCGGTCTTGCGACGTAATTCTTGAACCTGCTGGGCGGTTACGGCCAATCTCGTCCTCCTTGCGTTAGGCTCCGGTGGATGGACCGGATCCGGGTACTACCGAGTCCTTTGCGTCATGGTTATCCCGTAGTTGCCCACAGGGGCACTCCACGGTATTTCTCCGGCCCGTTGCTTGCCTTCCCGTTGAACGGTAAGGCAAGCAACGCTTTAGGTAAGCTCGGCGTCGCCGGTGTCGTCCAGCTCCCGGCGCTCCGGGGCCGGGGGCGGCGCGGGGGCTTCGCCCGGCGCGGGTGCTTCGGCCGGCGCGGGGGCTGGCTGTTCGGAGGCGGCCGGCGCCGGCGCACCGCTGGCGACGGCGTCACTCTCCACATCGCCGGCAGCAGCGACAGAATCTGCGACCATGGCCTGCTCCACATCTTGGATGCTGCCGTCGGCGACGACCTCGAGCCCGGGCACCTCCTCGCCGGCCTCTTCCGCCTCTGCGGCGGCCTTGGCGAGACGCGACTCGTGCTCGGCCCGGCCCTCCATGACGGCGTCGGCCATCTTGCCGGTAATGAGGCGAATGGCGCGAATGGCGTCGTCATTGCCCGGAATGACGTAGTCGATTTCATCGGGGTCGCAGTTGGTGTCCACGATGGCGACGACGGGAATGCCGAGGCGTCGGGCCTCGAGCAGGGCGATGCGCTCCTTGCGCAGATCAACAATGAACATCACCGCGGGGACGCCCGGCAGCTTCTCTATGCCGGAGAGGACGCGCTCGAGCTTGGCCTTCTGATCCATGAGGCGGGCCTGCTCCTTCTTCGGGCGCTGAGTCAGGCCGCCATCCTCCTCCATGCGCCGAAGCTCGATGAGGCGGTCGATGCGCTGCTTGATGGTCTGCCAGTTGGTGAGCATGCCGCCGAGCCAGCGTTCGGTGACGTAGTACATGTGGCACCGCTCGGCGTTTTCCCGCACGGCGTCTTGGGCCTGCTTCTTGGTGCCCACGAACAGGACGGAACCGCCTTTGGCGGCCACGTCTCGGACAAACGCGTAGGCGGTGTCTATGCGCTTCAGCGTTTGGTGCAGATCGATGATGTAGATCCCGTTGCGACCCGCGTAGATGAAGCGCTTCATCTTCGGGTTCCAGCGACGGGTCTGGTGGCCGAAATGTACGCCGGCCTCCAGTAGCTCCTTCATGGTCACGAGAGCCAAGATGAACTCCCCTTTCGGGCGGCGTGCCCCATACTTGCGCGCGCTGTCGATCCTCCACTAGGTGGACTGGGACACCGCAGCACGCCAGAATGTCACTTGCCCGCGGATCGGAGGCCCTTGGCGGGCGCGGCTCTGCAAGAGGCCGGACGAGCGCGCGCCGCGTGGGGAACTCGAACGACGGACAGGTGAGTCTAACATAAAAGCGCGAGGCCGCGCAAGGCCTGGTGGGCCGGGGG
>CAZWRO010000080.1:0-1257 GCA_964635365.1 uncultured bacterium
CCGCGGGTGAGAGCAACGAGTTCGGCGTCAGTCGCGTTCGTCATGCTGCCTGCCCTGAGTGCACAGCCGATTTCATCAGACCACCGTTAACCTAATGATCCCGGTTCGGCGCGAAAGGTTGCATCCGATCCTGGTAACTGATCGCTACTTGGGTCGCTTCAGGTGCTTGTCGAACCAGTCTATGGTGCGGTTCAGCGCGTCGCACGTGAACCGCGGCGCGGCCTGGGAGAAGCCATGCCCGCCGGAGGGATAGCGGACGAAAACCGACTCCACCCCGACGCGCTTCACGGTTGTGTAGACGATCTCCGAATGCGAAATCGGAACCCTAGTGTCGTCGGCCGCATGCAGCAGGAGCAGCGGGGCCTTTATCTTGTGCGCGTGGGTGGACGACGACACGCGGCGATAGTCGTCCAGTCGTTCCCAGGGCGGGCCGCCGAGCTCTTCTTCCGACCACTTCTGCATGTCGGCGCTGTAGTAGAACATCGCCTCATCGGTCGCCGCACACTCGGCCACGCCGGCCGCGAACCGACTCGTAGTGCCCAGGAGCCAGGTGGTCATGAAGCCACCGTAGGACCCTCCGATCACGCCGGCGAGCCGGCGATCTGCCCCTGTCCGTCGGATGGCATAGTCCAGTGCCGCCAGGTAGTCGCGCGAGTCCTCCGCGCCCCAGTTCCCGGTCACCGACTTCTGGAACTCCTCGCCATAGCCCGTGGAGCCGCGGCAGTTGGCGTAGACAACCACATAGCCTCGCGCCGCCAGGGCCTGACGGTCGAACTTCCAGTGCTGGGAGAAGGCCGCGTAGGGGCCGCCGTGAGCCTTGAGGAGGAGGGGATACTTCTTCCCCTTGCGGAACCCGGGAGGCTTCACGAGCCATCCCTGGATACGCCTCCCGTCGAATGACCGGCACCAGAAGGACTCCGTCTTCCCCAGCTCCAGCCCGCGCAAGGCCGCCCGGTTCTCATGCGTGACCCGGCGCTCGGCGCGGCCCGAGGCATCAGTGACGAACACCTCCGAAGGGTGGTCGGGCGTGCTGTGGAGATAGGAGATCTCTCCGGTGCGGAGCGCGACGCTGTAGGCGTCGATACATCGTTCCTTGGGCAGCATGCGCTTCACGTCGCCCTCCGACCCGACGCGCCACAGGGAGTAGCCGCCCTCATCGCCGCACAGGAAGTAGAGGCGCGAGCCATCGGGCGCCCAGCGAGGAGCGTAGGGCAGCCGATCCAACTCGTCGGTCAGGCAGGTCCCCTGCTCCTCCTT
>CAZWRO010000080.1:1357-3402 GCA_964635365.1 uncultured bacterium
GGACACGACGTAGATGTGCCGGCGCTCGCCCTTGGGCGGGAAGTCCGACGACCGATATCGCATCCGGTCGATCACCTGCACATCCGTGGCGAAAACCCGCCCCTGCTTTACCTCGATCTTGGGCTGCTTGGGGTCCGGCGCAGTATCTTCGGGCTTCGGATCCCGCGCCAGGAACGCAAGGCGCTTCCCCTCCGGCGACCACACGGGGTTGGAGACGCCCTGCTTGAGGTTGGTGATGCGCTTCGCCTCTCCGCCCGCGACGGGGATGATCCAGATCTGCGGCTTCGCCTTGTCGTCGTCTTTCTCCGGCGCCAGGAACGCAATCGAGCTTCCGTCAGGTGACCACCGAGGCGAGCTGTCTCGGTGAAACCGGTTCGTGAGCTGCACGCGCTGGCGTCCCTTGGCCGCGATCAGCCAGATATCGGATAGGCTGCGGTCCTGCCGGCGATTTGCCTGCGAAATCGCGCAGGCCACCCACTTCCCGTCCGGCGAGATCTGCGGATCGGCGATGGTCCGCAGCCGGTAGATGTCCTCCGGCCGAATCGCTCGTCTGGAACGGGGCATCAGCTTCCTCCTCAATTGCGGAACGGTCGTTGCCGGCGGCTCCGTCATCCGTTTTCTGCGAAAGGTGGTCTCACTCCCGCCCCATCCAAGCGAGTCTGATCATTGGTTGGGCAGGAGAGCGACAGACGCGGCCCGAAGCGGACGGGGGTCGAGCACATGGGCCGGCCGGCCAGCCGATCCAGAGTTATGAAATGCGCGTCAGAAACGTGGAGCTGTAGCTATGGAGCAAGAACTGGACTTCGAGAAGATCTTCGCCGATTTCCCCAACGTGCTTTTCCCGTACGACAAGACACTTCCCGTGCGCGGGTGGCTGGTGCAGGGCCCCACGCAGCAGGTGGTCTTCTGGCACTCTAAAGTCTCCTATGCGAGCGAGGAGCACACCCACCCTTATGCCGAGTGGGGGATTGTCATAACCGGTTGGTGCGACATCATCACGCCGGAGGGCACGCGGCGCTACCACGCGGGAGATGTGTTCCATCTGAAGCCGAACGTGCCTCACGCTTCGGTGACCTCCGACGAGTATCGGTCGATGGATGTCTTCTTCGCGCCCGGTCACCTGCAGGCCGAGCCGAGCGAGGGCGAATGATGGGCGCGAAGCTGTCGGCGCGCGAGCGCCTATTGGCCGCCATCGACGGAGCCGACGAGTCGCCGGTTCCATGCTCGTTCATGATCTTCCGGACGCTGCGCCAGCAGTGCCGCGACGAATACGAGTTCGCCGAGCGACAGGTCGAGATGGGCTTGGACGCGCGGGTGCAGCTCGACGACCTTCCGATCCGATTCGCTCCGGAGGTGGAGGTTCGAGAGTGGTCGCAGGCCGATCCGGAGGGCGGGCCGCCCCTGCTCCATCGCTCCTATGAAACTCCGGCCGGCACGCTGACCGCGGTGGCCAAGCGAACCGAGGACTGGCCGTATGGAGACCGTCTTCCGGTCTTCGACGACTACTTCACACCTCGGGCCGCCCGCTACCCGGTCGCCGGGCCGGACGATCTGGAGGCCGTGGGCTACCTCTTCGCGGAACCCACTCAGGAGGATATTGCGGCCTTCCGCCGGGAGGCGGAGGCCCGCAAGCGGTTTGCTCACGACCGCGGTCTGCTGCTGACCGGGGGCTGGAAGTCACGGCGCGTCGTCCCCGGCGAGGACAGGGGACTGATCGGAGAGAACGGCGGCACGGGCACGGTGATCGATACCCTAATGTGGTTGTGCGGAGGCACCGAGCCCCTGATGTGGGCCTACGACGAGCCGGGATTTCTCTCGCGGCTGATAGCAGTTGTCGAGAACTGGAATCGACGGCGACTGGCGATCCATCTGGAGAGCGGGGTGGATCTGGTCGTGCGGCGGGCCTGGTACGAGGGCACCGACTTCTGGTCGCCGCTGTTCTATCGCCAGTTCATTCTGCCAGGGCTGCGGCGCGAGGTGGACATGGCCCACGAGGCGGGAGCACGTTACGGGTACATTATGACGAGCGGAATGCTGCCGCTGGC
>CAZWRO010000080.1:3502-9149 GCA_964635365.1 uncultured bacterium
AACGTGCGCGCCGATACTGAGCGCGCCCGGAGCAACGTGAAAGTGTTCATTGACACCTGGAAGGCTCTCACTGAAGGGAAGTAGGGATGGGATCGACTGAAGGAAACGAGCGCTTCGCGACGGCGGTTCGGCAGGGCGGCGCCAAGGCCTTGGATTGGGTTTACCGGTTCGCACAGGACACCGAGCCGGAGTCACCGGAGTTCGGCGGGATCCGCAATCTGTACAACCCCATGCGCCGCGAGTTTCGGCGCGCGGGGCACGGCCTGTGTCTCACCTGGTCGGCTTGCCTGGCAGCCTTCGCGGGGCTCGCAGCTTATGACCTCACCGGCGATGAGTTCTATCTCAATCGCGTGAAGATGATCGCGCGCTACGTCAGAAGCAACCAGAACCTGGACGAGTCCGACGAGCTCCGCTACGGCTCCTTTGTGGTCAGTCGCGACCGCCGCTTCGTGGACGTCCCGGACCTGTCGTGGGCCGGCAACCTGTTTGTCGAGCTGCACCGCAGGACCGGCGAAGCGGACTACCTGGACCGCGCGAAGCTGGCGGCGGACTGGCTCCTTCGCGTGGCGCCCATGTCCCACGGAGGCTTCACTACTTTTTACTTGCTGGACAAACAGCAACCGGTCGCCTACAGCCACGGGAGCGACGGCCAGCACGGTATCTTCCTGGCGAACCTGCACCGGGAGACCAAGGATGGGAAGTACGCCGCTCCGCTGAAGCCGCTGGCGGATATGCTGAGCGGGCCGGGCCAACATGAGAGCGGAGCCTACTATGCGAGCCTGCGGGCAGACGGCACTCCTGTCTTCGAGGGGTGGGACGAGGAGTCGGGCCACCCGCTCGTGGAGGGTATCGAGAAGATCGTCACCGGGCCGCGGCAGAACTACTATGCATCGCTCTTCCTCATCGAGCAGTTCCGGCGAGACGGTAACAAGCGCTACCTGGAAAGCGCCAGACGCTGCTGCCAGTGGTCGGTCGAGATGTACCGGCGGGACGGCTACCTCTCGGAATGGCTGACGCTGAGCGAGGCCGGGGAATGGGTGCCGGATCGCCACCCGGATGTGGCTTCGCCCGGGGCCATGACGCGGGTGTGGCTGGCGCTGGACGAGGCGGAGCCCGAGGCCGCTTGGCTGGAGGCGTGCCGGGAGGCGGCGGCCTGGACGCTGCGCTGGCAGCGCAACCAGCCGGAGCAGCCCGACCTCGACGGGGCGGTGATCCTGGAGCCGCAACTGGTCGCTTACCACATTTCCTTCGCCGCGTGGGGACTGCTGGACCTGGCGAGCCGCCTCGGGAGAGGCGCATAGCGCCAGACGAAAGAGCATCTGTGGCCGCCAGCAATCAATTGTCACTGAACTCAACTGACAGACAGGCCCTCTTCGAGCGCCTCCTGGGGAATCAGCTCAGGAGAATCCTCGCGCTGGTCGATCCGGAGGTGCGGGGAGAGGTCGTTGTCGCAGACTCCTTCGCGGTAGCACTCCGAAATGCAGAGCCGCCTCCGGACGGCGCCGGCCCGGCCCCGAAGTATGAGTCCCTGCTGAGCTACTCGCGCACCGAGCCTCGCCTGGAGGTGATCGCGAACGGCCTCAGGAGGGCGCTCTCCCTCGGGAGGTTCTGGGCGAACGGGGCGCCGCTCGCAGTTGACGGTTTCCGCCTGCGCGAGCTTGGTCAGTGGTCCAATTACCGAGTGGGGTCGCTCGGCGACAACGTCGGCGCCATCTCCAGCTACTGCAACTGCGACTGCGAGTTCTGCTATGAGAAGGGGACGAGGGGAGCGGGGATCGCCCTGGGGCGAGCACAGTTGAGCCGACGGGAGCTTGGGACGCGCGTGCGATACTACTCTGTGGACAAGGGCGCCGGCCTGCTGCCCTCGTCGCGTTTCTCGCTCGAACCTTTCGCCAATCCGCACTGCCTGGAGATACTGGAGCGGATCCACGCGGCCGCGCCGGAGGAGCGAGTAAGCATCACCACGAACGGCGCCTGTCTGACGGAGGAGGTGGTCGAGCGACTATCCCGCCTGCGTCCGATCATGATGACTGTCTCCATGAACGCGGCGACGGTGGAGCTGCGCAACCGCACCATGCGCGACCGGATACCGGATGGCGCGCGGATAGCCCTGGACAGCATCCCGCGGCTGCGTCAGCACGAGATTCCTTTTCTGGGCAGCTACGTGCCGTGGCCCTCGAAGCCGCTGTCTGATATGGAGGACATGGTGCGGCTGCTGGACCGGTACGACGCGGTGGTGGCTCGCATCTGTCTGCCTTCGTGGACCAAGTACTCCCATCGCGACGATCCCTTCGACCCGGCCGAGTACTGGGCGGAGATCGTGGCCTCCGTGGAACGCCTGAGACAGGAAGTTGCCATCCCGATTCACCTCATGCCCAACATGTATCAGCTTCATACCATGCGACCCGTGGTGCAGGGCACCATCAAGCACTCGCCGGCGGCCCAGGCCGGGTTCCGGTACGGAGACTTGATCGTGGAGATCGAGGGCGAGCGTGTGTTCACGCGGCCGGAGGTGTCCCGTTGGCTGGCGAAGCGATATGATGAGCCAGAGGTAACCAACACGCGGTTCGCGGTGGAGCGAGACGGCGAGCGCATGGAGATCGATATCCCCCGCCCGCGCAGCCTGGAGGAGCTGTCCTATCCCTACTACTGGCTGGCCCAGCCGAACGCGCCGCGCACGTGGGCCGGGGCTCTCGGGCTGCACCTGGCCGACGGATTCGAGCTGACGACTTTCGTGCGGCTGAAGGAGATCGCAGAGGAGTATCCCGGCAAGCGTATCCTGCTCTTCATCTCGGAACTGGGAGAGCCCTATTTCCACGAGGGGATGGAGATGCTGGGCGAGCTCGGGGCCTTTGTGGACACGGTCGACCTCTACGTGCAGAGGCTTCACCCGCGCTACTGGGGGGGCAACGTGCTAATCGGGGATCTGTGGACGGTCACCGACCTGATAGAGCAGACCCAGTCGTGGGTCCAGAGCCACGGCCTGCGGCCCGATGTGGTGATCGTTCCCTCGAGCTTCCTAAGCCACGGTGGACGGGATTTGGTGGGCCGCTGCTACGCGGACTTCGAACGGGACCTCGACCTCGAGCTGCGGCTGCTGCGGTGTCGTTGTATCGCAATATGAACGGTGGCTGGGAATTGGGCGGCGAGGCGAGGAGGGGAAACGCGCGCCGGAGGTGAAACTTGGGCTGACGCTCAGTGGAAAGGAGATGGCGGTATGGGTGAAGAGCAGAAGAAGCCGAAGGACCTGGAGCAAGGGTCGGACGAGGAGCGGCGTGAGTTCCTGACCAAGGCCCTGGCCGCCGCGGGGGCGGTGGCGGCGAGCGGCGTGGTGGCCGGCATGCTCGGCGGAGATGCGGAAGCTCAGACAGTGAGCCCGAGACTGATCAGGCAGGCGCAGCCGCTACACCCGGGAGCCACCGAGCTCGTGAGGGAGGCCCCACTGCGGTACACCAAGCAGGAAAACGGACACACCTTCGCGGTGGGCGGACCGGAAATGACCAATGTTCTCATCCGAGAGGGGCTGCTGCCCGCGGAGTTGGCCGGCAGAGCGAGCGCCATGAAGTTGGCGTTGGAGTGGAGCTAGGACTGGCTCCGAGACGAATGCATGGGGGCCGCCCCGGGGGGTAGGGGCGGCCCGTCATCTTGTTCCGAGGAGGCGCGGAATGCCGGACCCGCAGGAGCCGACTTTTGCGGCTCCGGAGTCGCAGGAAGAGCCGGGCGCAGATGGCGAGGACTACGTCTTCCGGTTTCGCCTGGAGCCGAAGACGAAAGAGGAAGCGGGCTATGATGACCCACTCCTGGAGCTGGTGCGCGGACAGCTGGCGGACTTGCTCGACGCGGTCGTGCTCACGTTCCACGGGCAGCGGGTGCGCGTGGATGGCTTCCGCCTTTTCCAGGACCCGGACACCCAGCATGAGATCTTTCCGCAGCCAAAGGAGCAGCCCGCACCCGGGGACTGACGGCAGCCGGCGGGGGGCCACCTGACGTGACGCGAGGTCGAAAAGTCAAGGCGCTCTTGCTCCTGCTTCTCCCGGCCGTGGCCGTGGTGGGCTGCGCGGCGCTGCGGGGTCTGACCAGCGGCTTCGAGCCGGCTGGGACGACCGATCCTCGGGTTGTCGAGCTGCAGGAATCGGTTCGCCAGGCCAACGTGGTCATCTGCGTAATCGATGCCGCGCGGGCCGATCATCTTGGGTGCTACGGCTACCCGCGGAACACAACCCCCAGCATCGACCGGCTTGGGGGAGAATCGCTGGTCTTCACGCAGCACTTCTGTCAGTTCCCGCACACGAGGCCTTCCACCGCCTCCCTCTTCACCGGTCAACACAGCGATACTCATCTGGCGATAGGAGACCGTGAGCTTCCGGAGGGAACGCCGACTTTGGCGGAGGTGCTGGCCCGAGAGGGCTTCCGCACGGTTCTGTTCAGTTCGAACCCGAACGCTTCGCCTGGGATGGGAATCGGGCTTGACTTCCAGGAGATCTACGATCAATCCGACGTCGATCCTTTGGTGGGCGGATGGAAGAAGCTGACCTCCCCCGAGCCGCTGCTGCGGCTCTTCGGAAACTGGCTGGCGGAGAACCGCCGGAGACGGTTCTTCGCCTATCTCCACTTCGACCCGCCGCACCAGCCCTACATACAGCCACAGTGGCTGACCGCGCTGTTCGAGGGGCAGCAGCCGCCGCCTTTCCGCACGGGCAGGTATGAGTTCCCTGTCGGGGACGAGGCGGTACTGGCAGAGCACGAGCACCCGCCCTTGCCCGAGTGGATAAACATCTACGATGCGCACCTGCGATACGCCGATTATGCCGTGGGTCAGCTCGAGCAGGAGCTGCGCGATGCGGGAGTCTTGGAGGACACTCTCTTCATCGTGACCGCCGACCACGGCGAGGCCTTCGGAGAGCACGGATATGTGTGGCACGGACACGGAGTATACGATGAGCTGACTCACATCCCCCTCTTGGTCAGGCTCCCGGGGGAGACCAACGGGGGGCAGCGCGTGACGGCGCTCACACAGACGATAGACTTGCTTCCTACGATCTGCGAACTGCTCGAGGCGCCGTGTCCCGAGACTGTGCAAGGCCGCTCGCTGGTTCCGCTCATGGCGGGCCTGACCGATCACGTCAATGACTATGCCTTTTGCCGTTCGGAAGGCGAGCCCCCCAGTTACCTTGTACGCAACCTTCGCTGGGCGATGATATTGTATGGCAACGGCGAGTGGCGCTCGCTCTATGACCTGGAAGCGGACCCCGGGCAGACGACCAATGTCATCGACGACTTCCCGGACCGGGCAGAGGAAATGCTGGCCGCCTTCCGCGAGTTTGCGATGGCGCAGCAGCGCCCGCCGGTCGACTTTCTCTCACCCTCGGCGCAGGCGCTTCCCCTGCCGCCGGCGGGCCGAATCGAGATGACCCCCGAGACGGAACGGCAGTTGCGCGACCTGGGATATCTCAGGTAGCAGGCCGGCCCGCGGCGCCGACGCGTTCAGATCATGGTTGCCAGGAATCGGCTGCGGCCTCGGCGGCCCGACAGGATAGATAATAAGAGCTCACTCTATTAGCTATCGCTGAGGCTTGGTGACTTGCCTAGCGTGGAGAACCCCTGTTTGACGAACATGGGAGTGCGCGCGCGGGGATGTCCGGACAAT
>CAZWRO010000081.1:0-5846 GCA_964635365.1 uncultured bacterium
GGCATCTACATGATGGTCGACCGGCCCGTCACTGTGGGCGACTTCATCAAGCTCGAATCGGGCGAAGAAGGCTTTGTTGAGGAGATCGGCTGGCGAAACACGAAGGTCCGCATGTGGGCCAACAACTTGGTGATAATCCCCAACTCCAAGCTGTCTCAGAGCGTGCTGACAAACTACTACCTGCCCCGCCAGGAGATGTCCGTCTACATCAACTGCGGTGTTGCCTACGATAGCGACCTCGAGCACGTCGAGCGCGTTTGCGTCGAGGTGGGCCGAGATGTAATGGGGCGAATGCCGGGCACGGCGACCGACTGGACACCCGTCGTCCGCTACAAAGAGTTCGCCGACTTCAGCATCAACTTCGTGGTAGTGCTCAGAGTCCGCGACTTCGGCGCCCAGTACGCCCTCGCCCATGAATACATGAAAGCGCTGCACAAGCGCTTCGACCAGGAAGGCATAGAAATCCCGTTCCCGATCCGCACCGTAATTATGCGCCCAGGGGAGGCCTCCGGCCCACCCTCACCCGGGATAGAGACCGCGGCTCGCCCCCCCGCCGGCGCCGAGGTAGGCGAGGGCGGAGACGCGGGCCCGGGCGCGGATTAGCGTCGGCCGGCCGAGTCCGCCCGAGGTCGCTGGGGTGAGGGCCTAGGTGCGAGAGCCGCGCTGACAGCCCGCGACAGGGTTGGAGTGCGACTGCGCAAGGAGCTTTCTCGGCTCCGTGGAAGCCGAGAGCGGACCCAAGGGCGGCCCGCGAACCTCACACGGTGTGGACGGGCATCAGTTCTCTGCGAGGAACCCATGAAGAAGGAAACTAGAAAGAAGCGTCTCACCTTTGCCGTTCTCGGCGCCGGTCACGGTGGTATGGCCATGGCCGGACACCTCGGGATAATGGGCTTCCGAGTCAACCTGTTCAACCGGACACCCGCCCGACTCGAACCCATCAAGCGTCGCGGCGCCATTGAGGTCATCGCCCACGATGGCGAAGAGATCCCTCGCGGCATCGGGCCGCTCGCCCTGGCAACCTCCGATATCGAGGAGGCCATCAGCGGCGTCGACGTGGTGATGGTCGTCGTGCCGGCCACCGGACATGCTTGGCTCGCCGAGCAGATGGCTCCCCATCTGACCGACGGCCAGATGGTCGTGCTCAATCCGGGACGCACCGGAGGCGCGCTGGAAGTCCACCACATCTTTCGCGAAAAGGGCGTGACGGCTGACGTCGTCGTCGCCGAGGCGCAGACGCTCCTCTACGCGAGTCGGGCCGTCAACCCCGCCCAGGTGCAGATATTCCGCGTGAAGAACAGCGTCCCGGTGGCGGCCATACCAGCCCATCGCACACCCGACGTGGTCAAGGCGCTATCACGACCGTTCAGCCAGTTCATCCCCGGCGACAATGTAATCAAAACCGGCATGGACAACATCGGCGCCGTCTTCCATCCCGCCGTCACCGTCCTAAACTCGGCTCGCATCGAGAGCACCCGTGGCGAATTCGAGTACTACGTGGACGGGATAACGACCGCCGTCGCCCAAGTGCTCGAAGCCATCGACAGGGAGCGGGTCGCGGTCGGCGCCAGCATGGGCTTCAACTGCATGACAGCTCGCGAATGGCTCTACGTGGCCTACGACGCGGTGGGGCAGTCCCTGCACGACGCGATCCGCGCCAATCGCGGCTACTACGGGATCAACGCCCCACCCCACCTGCATCATCGCTACCTCACCGAAGATGTGCCGATGAGCCTCATTCCCATCGCCTCCATCGGAGAGCTAGTCGGCTCTCCCTGTCCCACCATACGCACTATCATACACCTCGCCAACCTAATGCATGGGTGCGACTACTGGGAGACCGGTCGCACGGTCGAGAGGCTCGGCCTGGCCGGTCTCGAGCTGCCCGCCATCCGCCGCCTCGTCCTCGACGGAAAGGCCTGAACGAAATGCCGACGGTCATCGCCGGCTCCCTCGGCAATTGCGTTCACGTCGCCGGCGTCGTCAACTTCCTCGCCATCGCCGAACGAGCCGGCTACGAAACCGAGTTCCTCGGCGCGGCCGTACCGGTCGACGCCTTCGTCGAGGCGATCCGAGAGCACGATCCAGATCTCGTCGGCATTAGCTTCCGTCTCACGCCCGACGTAGCAGAGCGTCTGCTGGCGGACCTGAAGCAGCGTATCGACGAGCAAGGCCTCGAGAATCGCCGATTCGTGTTCGCCGGAACCCCACCCGTCTGCGCCGTGGCCCAGCAGGCCGGCTGGTTCGAGCGCTGCTTCACCGGGCTGGAGGCCCCCGAGGAAACCTGGGCCTACCTCAGGGGAGAGCCGCTACCCCGCGAGGCCGAAGACTTCGGCGCCACCCAGCTCGCGCGGCTCGAGAAGAAGCAGCCCTACCCTCTTCTGCGCCACCACTTCGGCCTGCCCACTCTCGAGGAAACCATCACCGGAATCCAGCGGATTGCCGACGCCCGCGCGGTGGATGTCATCTCCATCGGTCCCGATCAGAACGCGCAGGAATCGTTCTTCCGCCCGCAAGAGATGGATCCCGCGCTCGACGGCGCCGGAGGCGTGCCCATCCGCACTCGAGACGACCTGGTGCGCATCTACGAAGCCAGTCGGCGCGGTAACTACCCACTCCTGCGAATCTACTCCGGCACGCGCGACCTCATCAAGTGGGCCGAACTCGCCACGGAAACCATTCACAACGCCTGGGGAGCGATCCCCTTGTGCTGGTACAACGCGCTCGACCACCGCTCGAAGCGCACACCGGAGGAATCGATCGCGGAGAACCAGCAGACCATGCGCTGGTATGGCGAGCGCGGAATACCGGTCGAGGTCAACGAAGCCCACCACTGGAGCATGCGAGACTCCCACGACACCCTCGCCGTCGTCGCGGCCTATCTCGCGGCCTACAACGCACGCGCCCTGGGCGTCAAGCACTACATCGCGCAATACATGTTCAACTCCCCTCCCACCACTCACGCCAACATGGACCTGGCCAAGATGCTCGCCAAGAGGGAGCTGATCGAGGGCCTCCACAACGACAACTTCGTGTCGATGCGACAGGTTCGCGCGGGGCTGCTGCACTTCTCCCCCGATCTCCAAATGGCCAAGGGCCAGCTCGCGGCTTCCACCGTCGTCGCGTTGGGGCTGCGCCCCCATATCATCCACGTCGTGGGGTACTGCGAGGGCGACCACGCCGCCACCCCGGAGGACGTCATCGAGAGCTGCGAGATCGTCAGAGGCGTCCTCCGCAACTGCCTCTTCGGCCTGCCGAACATGGCCGAGGACCCCGTCGTGCAGCAGCGTAAAGACCAGCTCGTGGCGGAGGCCGGCGTCCTGATTCAGGTGCTGCGCGCCCTGGGAAGAGGCGAGGAAGATCCCCTCACGAGCCCCTCCGTGATTGCCGAAGCCATTAGGATGGGTGTGCTCGACGCCCCCCACCTGAAGGGCAACCCCTATGCCGCCGGGCTGCTTCAGACTCGTACCGTCAATGGCGCCGTCTTCCCCGTCGATCCTCAGACGAAGCGTGTCTTGACGGAGGCGGAGCGACTTCGCGCCCTCCCCGGATTGCCCCCTCAGGCGCTACCCAGCTAGTCGCCCCCGAGACCGCGCCCCCTACTGCTGCTTGCTCGGCCTCGAGAAGACCTTCTGCAGGTCGCCCAGGCGCTCCCGATCGGTCAGCGCAATCACCCGGTCTCCCGGCTGGAGCACGGTGTCACCTCTCGGTATCAGCGTGCGGTCGTGCCGCCGGACGGCCACGAAGATCGAGTCGGGCGGAAGCGAGAGCGACCGGACCTCTTGGTTCGCCGCCAGAGAGTCCGGGTGCACCACCACCTCGAACACGCGCGCCCCCGGCACCGAGCCCTGGAGCCGGTCGATCCGAGCGGCCACCTCCGGCCTCTGCGCGCGGATCCTCTGATAGGCCGCAAGCACGTGACGTCTTCCCAGCATCCCTACGACCTGCAGGCCATGATCCGCATCGAGGACGGGCAGCGCCGCCACGTCGAGGGAGCTCAGCCGCTGCAGCGCAAGCGTCAAGCTCTCGTCGGCAAAGCACGTGACAGGCTTGGGGGTCATTACGTCGCCGGCAGCCGCCTCCTCCTGCCCCTGGAGAACGGCCTGCTCAACGTTGGACCGCGACACGATCCCGACCAGATGCCCCTCCTCGTCGACCACAATCATGCTGGAGGCGTCGCCCCTCACGAAGGTATCCAGAATCTCGGCCACCGGCCTCTCCGGGCGGATCGCCTCGAACTCCCTCGACATCGCCTCCGACACGGGAATCGTGTCCAGCAAGTCCGGGCGTGCGCCGATCACATCCACGCCGCGACGAATCAGCTTCAACGTGTAGATCGACTTTCGACTTATGAACTCGGACAGCAGGCTGCTCACCACCGTCGCAATCATCAGGGGGCCGATGATGCGGTAATCCCCCGTCATCTCGAACAGTATGATGATAGCCGTCATCGGAGCGTGGGCGGCCCCCGCGAACACCGCTCCCATGCCCACCAGAGCATAAGCCCCGCCGGCCGCCGTGATACCGGGCAGCGCCCCATGCACCAGGTTGCCGAAGGCTCCTCCGAGCATTGCTCCGATGAACAGCGACGGAGCGAACACGCCGCCGGAACCTCCCGACCCGATGGTGATCGAAGTCGAGAACAGCTTCGCCAGCACCAGAGTCCACAGCAAAGCGATCGCTATCTGTCCGGCCAGCGCCCCGTCGATCGCCTCATACCCAACACCGAACACCTGCGGGTACCAGACCCCGATGGTCCCGACCAGGAGCCCGCCCGCCACCGGCTTCAGGTACTCGGGGAATCGCCAGCCGTCGAACAAGTCCTCCGTTCGATACAGCGCCCAGATGAAAGCCCTTCCCGCCAGCCCCGCCATCAGGCCCAGCACGAAGTAGAGCGGCAGCTCCCAGGCGCTCACCAGCGTATACACCTGAGCCATCCGGAACGCCGGCTGGTCGCCGAGGTAGATGTGCGAGATCACCACCGAGGACACGGACGAAAGCACGACCAGCGCGAACGACCGCGCGCTGAAATCGCGCAGTATCACCTCCAACGCGAATAGCACTCCCGCGATAGGAGCGTTGAAGGTGGCCGAGATTCCCCCGGCCGCGCCGCAGGCGACAAGCAGACGGACCCGCTCCTCCGACAGCCTCAGCACTTGCCCCAACGTCGACCCCAGCGCCGACCCGATCTGCACGATCGGCCCTTCTCGGCCCGCCGACCCACCGGACCCGATACAGATTGCGGAAGCCAGCGACTTGACTACAGAGACCCGGGGACGAATGCGGCCGCCGTCGTGCATCACGGCCAGCATCACCTCCGGCACTCCGTGCCCCTTGGCCTCCCGGGCGAAGAAGTAAATCAGAGGGCCCACCAACAGCCCCCCGGCGGCCGGCACCAGAATCACATAGTACCTCCCCAGCCACGGCAAGGCCGCCTGCATCCCACCGAAGAAGCCGTAGTGCGCGGTCGAGATCAGCCACCGGAAGACCACCGCGCCGTAGCCGGAGCCTATCCCTACGACCACGGCCAGGGCTACCATTCCCGCCGGTGCGGGCGACCGCAGGTAGTGCAGCAGCATCACCACCGCGCGATTGCGCGAATGACTCCGCGGCGCTGACTTTGGTGTTGTCTCAGTCCCGGATCCCGTCATAAGCTGGTATCCCCATAGGGTGTCGACGCGCGTCCGGCCGGCGCAGCAACGTCGTCCACCCTCTGCGCCGGCACCGGTCGGTTACGCTACCCGCTCACTCCAACCCGAACAGTCTCCTCGCGTTGCCGCGATTCACCTTCTCTCGCAGCGCCTCCGGCGCCCCCACCGCTTCGAACAGCCGGTCGTAGAAATCGA
>CAZWRO010000081.1:5946-9101 GCA_964635365.1 uncultured bacterium
CCGGTATGAAAGACCGCCACCTTTCCCCTCTCCGCGATGGCCGCATAGAGAGGGTCGTAACGCGTGTCCCCGTACGAGAAACGGGGGTCGATGAACTTGAGGCCGGCCGCGCCCCTGTCGCAGTAGTCCTGGATCTCCTTCACCTGCACCGCATCGATGTCCACACGCGCGATAGGAATGACGAAGTCCGGCGCCGCTTCCTGCGCGGCGAATACCGACTCAGGACCCTCGATCAAGCCTATCTGTTCCACCCCCAGCTCGCGGCACCGCGCGGAGTACTCCTTCGGCGACATCGAAAGCTTCCCCATGTCCCCGTGCACATGCGCGTCGATTCTCATACCATCTCTCCTGGAGTAAGGCGGGCCAACACTCTCACCATTAGACGGCTCCCACTAACCTCCTGCCCGACAACGCCTACTCTTAGTCGCTCTGCCGAACCCTCGGCACACGCCAGCAGAGCACAATCGCCGCCGTCAGGCACACCAGGCCGCCGATCCCCACCGCCGCGCGCGGGCCCAGCCACTCCCCCACCATCCCAATCTGCAGATTGCCGAGCGGCATCATGCCCACGAACAAGAACGTCCGCAAGCTCATCACCCGTCCGCGCAGCTCATCCGGAGGCGCCTTCTGAAGGATGATGTTGACGACCGCGTTAAACAGCATCATCCCCATGCCGAGCAGGAACAGGCTGCCCACGGCAAAGGAGTAACGCGGCGCAGCCATCAGCCCGAGCAGCGCCACCGGAAACAGGAAAGAGCCGGCGGTCACCAGCGCCCCGAGGCGCAGCCGGTTCGAGAAGGCCGTCAGCGCCACCGCCGACGATAGGGCCCCCAGTCCGTAAGCCGACATCATATACCCATACCCCTTGGGTCCCATCTGGAAGACGCTCTTCGCGAATAGCGGCAAGAGGGTGGCTTGAGGCATGGCGAACACGCTGGTCACGGCGATCATCGCCAGCAGCGCCATCGCCACCCGCTGGCCCCTCACCCAGCGCAGACCCTCTTTGATCTGGTGCAGAACCGATTCGTTCGTCTCCCGCAGCGCCGGCTTGCGCGGCGACATGAAGGCCAGCACGACAAGCATCGGAATGAACGTAAACCCATTGATGAGGAAGCAGCCGGGCAGGCCCGCAGACGCCACCAACACCCCGGCAACCGCCGGGCCGATTATCCTGCCGGTGTTGAAGGCCGACGAGTTGAGGGGCACCGCATTTCGCACATCCTCCCGCCCCACGAGGTCGATCACCATCGCATGCCGTGTCGGCATATCGAACGCGTTGACCGTGCCCAGGCAAGCCGCCAGGGTCATCACATGCCACACCTGGACCGCGCCCGAGTAGGTCAGCGCCGCCAGCGTGAAAGCCTGGACCATCGCCAGGCTCTGCGTCACCAGCAGGATCTTCCGCTTGCTAAGGCGATCGGCCACCACGCCGCCGGGCAGAGTGAACAGCAGCATGGGAGCCGTCGCGCAGGCGCCGACGAATCCGAGATAGAGGGCCGATCCCGTAAGCTCGAGCACCAACCACCCCTGGGCCACCATCTGCATCCAGGTGCCCATCACCGAGACGATCAGGCCCAGCCAGAAACGACGGAAATCGCGATGGCGCAACGAGCGCAACGCCGCCGGCCATCGCGTGCCCGGCTCGCGCGTGCTCGTGTCCGGTTCGGCCGCCTCGCAGTCCGTCGTCTGGTTTTCTCCCATGGGCCAATCTTGCGGCCACCCCGTAGCGCCGTTCTGAGGAAGCCTAAGGAAACTTGCGGAAGCCGGTAGAATCGCGACGGTCGTCAGGCCGGGGAGAGGCCGGCTCCTCGCAGCGCTTCTCTCCCCTCTTCAGAGGTCAGGAAATCGAGAAAATCCCTCGCCGCTTCAGGCTGCGGCGCGCCCCTCAGCGCCGCGGCCTGATACGGAATGGGCCGATAGGCCTCCTCTGGCAGCTCGCCGACTATCTTAACCGTGGCTGGAGGCGATCCCTCTACCCCGGCTTCCGCGAAGAGACAGTCCTCGAAGACCACGGCCGCATCGGCCTTCCCGGCCAGCATCTCACCCAGCACCATCGCGTTTGGGTCCGGGCGCAGAATCTTCGGCGCAATCGCCTCCCACAGGCCCAGACTGCGCATCGCCCGTTCCGCCCGATCGCCGAGACTGCTCTGGGAGGGATCTTCGAGGTAGATCGTCCGCACCGCGGGCCGAGCCAGGTTGTCGAGATCGTCCAACTCTACTTCGCTTGCGGCGGGAGCTACCACGGCCAACGGATATGTGTTCCTCGCGATGGTGCGCACTGCGGAGGCCTCCACCGCGCCATGCTCGGCCAGATGCCCCATCTCCACGTCCCCCATGGTAATGACCACGGCCGGCCCCTCGGGTTCGGCCTACACCCTGGCCAACAGGCCCAGCGCAACCGCCGCCGCAACCAGGCTACTCGCTCTACTCAGTCTCTTCCGCGGTCGCCTCATCTGCCTGTCCGGTCTCTCCCAGCAAGTCGTTCACGACCGCCTCAAAATCCTCCCGCGTCCAGAAGACGTCCATCCGCTTGAGGAAGTCGACCGTTCTGGTTTCTCCGTCTACAGTGATGTGGTGCCTGGTATCGCCGTTGACGAACACTCCGGCGCAGCTCAGCCCGGTGTCCTGCCATCGCTCCCGTCCCTCGGGAGATTGCATGTCCACCGCTTCCACGCTGACCTGCCCCGGATGGGCGCTCTCCACCTCTCTCAGGTAGTCAACGATGTACTGGTGGCCCTCAGTACAGGGGTAATAGGCGACTATCACAACCGGTATCTCTGGCTCTGCGGCCACCTCCGGCGCGGTCGCAGACGGCTCGGCGGCCGTCCGACAGCCGGCCGCCGTCAGGCCGACAATGGCGACCAGTACCAGTCCAAGCACCAGGCGTAGCTCTCCTGTCACGGTTCTCCTCCGATGTGCAAAGTGTCGCGACCGCTTCGACGGATCGCGTTGGGGTCCCGCTCCCATCTCGGCACATACCGGACACAGGGAATGTCGGCCGGACGCCCACTGCGGGGGGAATCGAGCTGGAAAGGCGGACGTTGTCGCTAGCCGCCGCAAGCCGGGCAGTTCGGGTTCTTCGCCACCGGGTAAGTGACGAAGTCCATATCGTCCCCGTTCCAGACCAGCAGCCTTCCCTTCAAGCTCTCGCCGAC
>CAZWRO010000082.1:0-5179 GCA_964635365.1 uncultured bacterium
ACTGCTGCTCAAGGCAAGACTATTTTCTCTGAACAGGCGCAAGTCCTGTCTGCCTCAGTCTCAAATGGCACAGGGGAAGCACATGCCCCAGAAGCGCAAGCGAACCCCGCGGAGGCGTCGGCCCGGCTTGACACTCCGTCCGCGAACCCTAGAATAGGGTGACTTGCGGAAGGAGGAGCAGATCATCGCATCTCCAACAATGGGGCTCGTTCCCCTTGATGACAGGCCCTGCAACCGACAGTTTCCGGGGCGCCTGGCCGAGCTTGCCGCCTGCCGCCTGTTGCTGCCGCCCCGCGAGTCTCTGGGCTGGTTCACGAAGCCCGGCGACTGCGACTTGGTCGCCGCTTGGCTGAAAGACTGCGATGCGGAACGCTTCGTGATCTCCTTGGACATGCTCTGCTATGGCGGCCTCGTCGCCTCTCGTTCTGAGGTGGTGGCGGCAGAGGAGGCCGCAGCTCGGCTGGAGACGCTGCGCAGTCTCAAGCAGCGGCGCCCCGACGTCACGCTCTTTGCCTTCAACGTCGTCACGCGACTGGGCACCACGGTGTCCTCGTCGGCAGACCTGGAGATACACGAACAGCTCCGCACCTACTCCCAGTTGGTCGATCGCGTCGAGCGACTTGGTGAGGAGGAGCTACGTCCGCAGCTCGATACCGTTGTGGCGAGTCTGGACTCAGCCGCCTTGTCGACTTACCTGGCCGTCCGGCGGCGTAACCATGCCATCAACCGGGCGGCCATCCAGCTCGCGGCGGAAGGAGTGGTGGACTACCTGGTGCTCGCCCAAGAAGATGCCGCTCCGGTCGGCCTTCACCTGCCGGAGCAGTTCGCGCTGCGCGGTCAGGCGGAGGAGTACCGAGTCGTCGACAAGGTTGCCATCTATCCCGGCGCCGACGAGGTCGGCCTCGTCCTTACGGCCCGGCAGTGCGCCGTCGCCGCCGGCGCCTCGCCGCGGATTGCCATCGACTACGCCGCCGAAGCCGGCGCCAACGTGGTTCCTCGATTCGAGCACCAAACGCTGCGCGAAACGGTGGAGAGCCAGATCCGGGCCTCCGGAGCCCGCCTGGCGGTGCCGGGCGAGGCGGAGGCGATGCTCTTTCTCCACACCCCCGTCGGAGAGCAGGTCGATGCCTCAGCCGCGCCGGCGGCAGGGCAGGCCCCAACTCTGGCCCTTCAGGCCGAAAGCGTGCTGGAGCGCGTCCGGGCCGCAGGCGAGGCCGGCTACGCAACAGGCCTCGCCGATGTCGCTTACTGCAATGGCGCCGATCCGGAGCTCATGGCCGGTCTCAAGAGAACCGGCGCCGCTCACCATCTCGCCGCCTACGCCGGCTGGAACACATCAGCCAACACCATCGGCACGGTTGTCAGCCAGTTGTGTCTGCACGTCCTCGGATCGGCAGGGGCAGAAGTAGCAGGCGGCGCTGACTCCAGCCATTTCCTGGCCGCTCGCCTGCTAGACGACTACGGCTACCAGTCCTGCGTTCGCGCCAAGGCCGTGGCTCGGGCCGAATCGACCGGCGCCGATCCCCACGCCCTTGGCAACGACTGCCAGGACTCTGAGAACTACGTCAGCCAACAACTACAGCCACTTGCCCATATCATCTACTCCGATCTGCTGGCGGGGCGGGAGCCCCCGCCGCTGGAATCTCTGCGCGTCTCGCTGCCGTGGCGTCGACTCTTCGAGCTGGAAGTCGAGTTCGATCCCTGACTTGAGGCGAAGAAGCGTCGGTACACTTGCGCCAGGGCTTCGTCAAGGTCGATCTTCTTGAGCATGGTCGGGTGGGGATGTCGACCGCGATGGTTGGGCCGGAAGCGCCCTTGGCGATCGTGGGTCGCCACGCTGACACGGTAGCAGGCCTCGGACAGTTCGACGTATTTCTCCACCAGACGCCGCATGACAGACTTTGATAGCATTGCTTGTTCAGGCCTCCCAGCCGGCTGCGTCGAACCCGTGAGCTTTGTGGCCTGTCCGGTAGGCTCCGTCGGAGGCCCGGAGCAGGTGAGTGCGCGGCCTCACGATGTTGTCCCGTCCACAGCAGCCGCCCGCCAGATGGCGATAGAAGGAGAGCTCGTATTCCTCCACACGCTCCTGAATCCACGTCAAGCTGTAGGTCGCGCGTCGATAAACGCGGAATCCTCGTCCCTTCACGATCGGCTCCCAATCGCACTCGCCATGGCGGACGGAACCCGCGGCCTGAACGGCTGCGCCGACCAGCTCACGGAACACGCGGCGATGAAAGACTGGCACACGGACGATCTTTTTCATGCTTTCCGTGCCCCCGCCGCTCTGGGTGTTCGGAGGGTGGTGCCGAAGAGGTTGTAGAAGGCTACCCTACTGTGACGCTTCATAATAGCACCTCTCGTGAGTTATTATGCCGCCGCCAGAAGTGGTAACAAGTATATATATACCATATTATGTATCAGATGTCAAAATCAATATGTATAAGTGTTTCTTCCGTCGGCTTCTAGCAATGAAAAATGTCGTTATTTGCGTATAGTAGAAGCTGAGGAGTGTGGTATACTTCCTGTGAGAATCGCCCATGTGTTAAGATGCCCGGGGCGAGCGAGGATGGAGACGATGCAGGACGTGAACGTAGGTAGCCGGATTCGGGAGGCGCGCGACACGCTCAATCTGAGCCAGCACGAGCTTGCAGAACGAGTGGGAGTGAGCCAGCGGGCGGTCTCCTACGTGGAGAAGCAGGCCTGGGTCAAGCGCTCCACTCTGGAGAAATACGCCCAGGCCCTAGGCCGTGCACTGTCCTACTTCCTGCTCCCCTACAGCGGCGAAGAGGGCCCGGAGGCAGGCTTGAGCCGCGAGGAGGCGATTCAGCAGGCGTTCGCGGTCGTCTGCCGCGATTCAGACTTCAGTTTTGGCGCGCGGCCGAACGAGGACATCTCGGTGGAGACGAAACACGACATCGTCCGCCTCTACCAACGCTACAAGGGGATAAGCCTGCTGCCACCCGAGATTGACTGAACCCACAGCGGCACCCCGTCAGGACACTGCCAGACGCAGGAACCGCATGTACTTCGGGTTTTCCCGGGGCCGGGTGGCCACCTTTCCCACCTCGATCTGATAGTTGCACGGCGACGTCTCGACGATCCGCCTGTGTTCGTGCTCGTCCTCCTCGTCGGTCCAGGCGTAGGTGACTTGGAGCTTCTGCTCGCGCAGCTCCCCGGGATCAGCCACGGTCACCGTCACGCGATTCCGTCCCGGCAGCAATCGCGGCAGCGCAAGGTAGTTGAGCATGAACCGCGTTTCCAACCTCAGCTCGTGCAGCGCCGCGTGCTCTGCTCGTCGCGCGCCGACCAGCTCGAACCGCACATCATATCCGTACTTCCCCGCCAGCCACGGCGACAGACCCAGCTTTCTCCGCACCCGGCCGCAGCGGGGCTCCTCCCACGCCACCTGCCATCGGCCGCCCCGCCGCCTCACCCACACGCGCACCCTGTCGCTCCCCGTCCGCCGCGTCGCTTCGTATTCGAGGTGGCTCTCGACCACGAGATATGGCACACGCACCGCGAACCCCACCTCTCCCCTCCTACCGGCCCTCGTCGGCAGCAGCCCCAGGCCAGGCTTCGGAGTCAGATACTTCTCCTCCGTCACCGCGTCCCGGTAGCTCAAATCGGAGAATTGCTGTCGGTACAGGAGTTCGCCGTTCCCGTAGTGCCGCCAGGGCTCATCCCCCTCGCATAGATGCCGCGGCCCCGCCTCCAGGTACTCCGGGCCCCACCGCCGGTCCATCTCCGCGAACCAGTAGAACCGCCCCCGGCGATCCCAATACCGCGTGTAGGTTTCGCCGCGGCGCAGCGAGATCGCCATCGAGTGGTCATCCGGCGCCGCCTCCCGCGTCAGCTTCCCCCAATCTTTGAACCGGGAGGCATAGAACACGCGCCTCAGATCTCCGCACGGAAGCAGTCCTCTAACACGACGCGCCGGACTGGTCACCAGAGAGGGGTCGCGAATCAGGTCCTGCGCGGAGGCGAGCCCGCCCTCGCGCCGGTAGGCGTAGAAATATACGTGTGGGTCGATGAGACGCCACCGTCCGCCGTAGCGGACCTCGAGCGAGGTGTGTCCGGCTCGCGTCGCAGGATCGTAATCACGCAGCCGCGCAGTATCGATGAAGGCGCCGGGCGATCGGTCCATACCCCAGGCCCCGGGTTCGGACTCCGTGAGTCCTATGAGGCGCACGTTCTGCTCGCCGAAGACGTGGCCGTAGAGCCGCCCCAGCACCCGCGCCCGGGCGCCGCAGAGCGAGTACCCGTGGACGTTGATCTGCTTGAGCGGATCGTGCCAGTTCTCCTCCGACTCCGGCCGCATATAGGGCCAGCCGTAGTGGTACATCGTTCGGCAGAGGTATCGGCAGAGGGCTAAGGCCTTCTGCTCCTCGTCCAGGCCGGGGCGAACGACGTCGCGGATGATCGACTCCAGCGAAGAAGCATCTACTGTCCGGTCTGTGGTTACCTTCGGGTCCTTCATGCCCTCCATTTCGCCCTCGGAGCAGAGGCCCCCTCGCCCTCCAGTAGGAGACGTTGACACGGCCCGCCAAGCCGGGTATCATGTCCCGTGGGGAGGGGAAGCCGACTACCCTGTAGGAGCTGGAACATGAAGGAAGGCATTCATCCGAAATATATGACCGCGAAGGTGACGTGCGCTTGCGGAACCACTTTTGTCACGCGCGCCACGGCTCCAGAAATACGCGTTGAAATCTGCTCAAGTTGCCACCCGTTCTACACCGGTCGTCAGAAGCTCATGGACACCGAGGGACGCGTCGAGCGCTTCCGCCAGCGATACGAGCGCTACCGGAAGCAGTCGGAGGCCAGCCAGCAGAGGCCCGGCAAGAAGCAGTAGAGAGGCGGCCCGGGGATGGCCGACGACCATTTCTCGTACGGCGGCCAGGCCGTCATCGAAGGGGTAATGATCCGGGGTCGGAAGGGGTACGCCACCGCTTGCCGCCTCGCGGACGGGGGATTGGAGGTTGCCCGGCAGACCTGGGTTCCTCTCACGCAAAGGCACCGACTGCTCCGCCTTCCCATCGTCCGCGGCACTCCGGCCCTCATCGACGCGCTGATCGTGGGCTATCGCACACTCATCGCGTCGGCGGATATCGCTGCTCGCGGCGAGAACATCAAGCCGCCCAGCGCATTCCACTACGGCTTGTCGATCGCCTTCGCCCTAGTT
>CAZWRO010000082.1:5279-9094 GCA_964635365.1 uncultured bacterium
TTCGTGGGAGTCCTCGTTCACGCCGTCGTCGGCTGGCCCGACTGGCAGTGGCGTCTCCTGTCCCGCCTGCTGCTGCTGCCGGTGGTGGCCGGCATCTCCTACGAACTTCTGAAGCTGTCCGGGGCGCACAAGTCGTCCCTCCTGCTGCGATTCATGGTCGCTCCGGGCATGTGGCTGCAGAGGATAACCACCCGGGCGCCGAGCAAGGACCAGGTGGAGGTGGCGATCAGCGCCCTCGAAGGCGCGCTAGCGCTGGATGGCGTTGAAGCGCCGACAGAAGGCTAACCTGCAATGGATGCTGCCGTCCGCGAGAAACTCGACGACATGGTCCGCCGGTATGAGGACCTGGGCGAACAGCTTGCACGGCCCGAGGTCGTGAGCGATAGTCGCCGCCTTCGGGCGACGGCCAAAGCGCGTGCTCGCCTCGAGCCGGCGGTCACGAGCTACCAGGAGCTGGTGCGTGTCGAGGGCGACATGCGCGAAGCCGAGTCTCTGCTGGCCGAGGAGAAGGACGCCGATCTTTCCGAGGAGCTGTCTCGGCTCCAGCAGCGGCGCGAAGAGTTGGTGGCGTTACTGGAAGAGGAGCTTGCCCCGCGCGACCCCGATGACGACCGCGATGTCATCCTGGAGATCCGCGCCGGCACCGGCGGCAATGAGGCGGCGCTCTTCGCCGGCGACCTGCTTCGCATGTACATGCGTTATGCCGAGCAGGTCAGGTGGCGCACCGAGCTGCTCGGACAGAATCCCGGCGAGCTGGGCGGATATAAGGAGGTAGCACTCTCGGTTAAGGGCAAGCGTGCTTATGGGCGTCTCAAGCACGAAAGCGGCGTCCATCGCGTGCAGCGCGTGCCGGCCACGGAGTCCTCCGGTCGCATCCACACCTCGGCCGCCACGGTTGCCGTGCTGCCCGAGGTGGAGGACGTCGAGGTCGGCATCGATCTCGCCGACGTGGAGATGCAGGCCTTCCGCGCCTCCGGCCCCGGTGGGCAGCACATGCAGAAGAACGAGACTGCGGTGCGCTTGACACATCGGCCCACGGGTCTGGTGGTGGTGGCTCAGAACGAGCGTTCCCAGTTGCAGAACCGGGAGAAGGGCATGCGCATCTTGCGCGCCCGCCTCTACGAGATGCGAAAGGCGGAGCAAGAGGCGGAGATCGCCGCCGACAGGCGCAGCCAGGTAGGCAGCGGCGACCGCAGCGAGAAGATTCGCACCTACAGCTTCCCCCAGGGACGCCTGACCGACCACCGCCTGAGCCGCAGCTGGCACAACCTGGCGGCTGTACTCGACGGGGACCTGGCTGCCGTTCTCGAAGCGCTCGGCGAGTATGAGCGCCTCCAACTGCTCAGCAACCCCTCTTCCGACACCACCCGGTCGCAGTAATGAGGCCGCCGCCGAGCCCCGTCGTCACCGTACTCGAGGCCATTTCGCGGGCCGCACGACGCCTATCCGACCGGGCGATCACGCGGGCGCGCCCCGAAGCGGAACTACTGGTGGGGGCCGCTCTGGGGCGCTCTCGCGAGTCCCTCCTCACCCACCCCGAAGACCAGCTGCCCGGGGAAGCACAGGCCGCGCTCGAGGAGCTGGTGGCGCGACGCGCCGCCCGCGAGCCACTCGCCTACATTCTCGGAGAGATCGAGTTCTACTCGCTTCCATTCCACACCACCCCGGAGGCGATTGTCCCTCGCCCAGAAACGGAGCTTCTCGTAGAGGCGATCGTCAATCGGAGGCGGCCCCGAGACACCCACTGGGCGGTCGACGTAGGCACTGGCTGCGGCGTAATCGCCGTCGTGTTAGCGCGGGAGCTGCCTAATCTGCGAGTCGTCGCCACCGACATTTCCACCAAGGCCCTCGCCTTGGCCCGCCGGAACTGCGCGCGTCACCAAGTCGCCGAGCGCGTATCCCTTGTCTACTGCGACCTGCTGGAGGGACTGGGCCGGCCGGTGGATTGCATCGCGGCCAACTTTCCCTATGTGCGTAGCGACGAGTTCGTCCACCTTCAGCCAGAGGTGAGAGACCACGAGCCGCGGGGCGGCCTGGACGGAGGAGCCGATGGTCTCGGCGTCATCCGCCGGCTGAGCGCACAGCTCTTGGGCCATTTGACCCCAAGCGGGCTGGCCGCGTTGGAGGTTGGCGCAGGGCAGGCTCCACAGGTGGAGAAGCTCCTTCGCGACCGCGGATTCCGCCGCACCGAGGTGGTGCTGGACTACAGCGGCATCGAGCGCATAGTCATCGGCTGGCGCCAGGGGTGAGCAGCGATGAGCACAGGCCTTACCGAAGTGATTGCGGTAGACCCGCGCGAGCCGGAGACGGAGGCCGTGGAGCGGGCGGCCTCGGTGATTCGGGAGGGCGGATTGGTCGTCTTGCCGACCGACACCGTCTACGGCCTCGTCTGCGACCCCCGCCACGCGAAGGCGGCCGATCAAGTCTACCGCGTCAAAGCGCGTCGGCGCGAGGTGCCGCTGGCGCTCTTGCTCCACAGCATGGCGCAGGTCAGTGACTATGTCGAGGAGGTGCCCGAGAGCGCCGTGCTTGCCATGCAGCAGTTCTGGCCGGGCGCACTCACAGTGGTGCTGCGGGACCGCGGCGAAGCCACGGCGGCCGTACGAGCCAAGAAGAATACGGTCGGCCTCCGCCTTCCGGCCCACGTAGTGCCTCGGGTCGTCGCCGGCGCGGCCGGCTGCGCGCTGGCCGCCACCAGTGCAAACCGGAGCGGGCAGCCCGCTCCACGCACCGCCGAAGAAGCCCTGAGCCATCTGGAGGGACTGGTCGATCTGGTGCTCGACGCGGGGCCTGCGCCGCTGGCCCAGGAGTCGACAGTGGTGAGCTTTGCCGTCGCTCCGCCCCGCCTGTTGCGGGCCGGCGCCATCCCGCTGGCGAGACTGCGCGAGGTGCTGGGAGACGTACGGGAGAAATAGAAGCTGTTTGACTTGGGGCTGTGAAACAGCAGAGCAAGCGCGGCAGGCTTTGTCAGGCGCATTTCAGGCCAGCCTATGGACCAGCGAGCCGATCTGTGTTATGAAATGCGCTCCAGTTTGCTAGCTAATTGAAAGGGGGGCAAAAACGTGCCCATGGACGTCATCACGGCTATCACGGAGCGGCGCAGCGTCCGCAAGTACGAGGCCAAGCCCATTCCCGACAAGGACCTGCGCACCATCCTGGAATCGGGACGCTTGGCTCCTTCGGCCGCAAACCGCCAGCCCTGGCATTTCGTCGTCATTCGCGACCCGGACCAGAAGCGCGGACTGTCGGAGGCCTGCTCCGGTCAGACCTGGATGGCCGATGCCGCGGTGATCATTGCGGGTGTCGGCAAGCCCAGCGTCAACGAGAAATGGTATCCAGTCGATGTGGCCATCGCCATGCAGAACATGATCCTCGCCGCCACCGCCCTTGGCTACGGGACCTGCTGGATCGGCGCCTTCGACGAGGACCGCGTTAAGAGTGTGCTGGCGATACCGGAGGATCTTCAGGTAGTGGCCCTCACCCCCGTTGGCCTCCCGGCCGACCGGCCGGAGCCGCGGCCGCGCCAGGATATGTCGGAGTTCGTGTCGCTCGACAAGTACGGCCAGGAATTCCCCTGAGAGGGAGCAGAAGCCGGTAGCAGCCCAGCTTCTTTCTCACGCTCACAGATTTGACAGAAGAGGAGCCCGCGCCTGAGCGCGGGCTCCTTAACGCGAGCGGGGCCGGCCAAAAGGCCGGCCCCACAGGCTGCAAGTCCAATTCGCCAACTCCACTCGGCTAGGAGTAGCGGAAGTCCGTGTATTGGTGGCGGATCGGCTCCAGAGAGGTGCCAACCGCCACCAGATACCACTCGCTCC
>CAZWRO010000083.1:0-3765 GCA_964635365.1 uncultured bacterium
CCGCACACGAAGACCATCGCCTGGCTGACGTCGATCTCCACCTCGCGGAGCAGCGTCCCCACCACCCCGACATTCCCCGACCACCCGTTGCTCGCCACGTCCACCGTCAGCAAGCACGTCATATCCTCTCGCCGCTGCCACTCCTCCAACTCGTCCCGGTAGATGATATCCTCCGGCGTGCGCGCACCATACAACACAGACACCGAGGCGAACCGCGCGCGCTCCCTGTACACGTCCTGAATCTGGGGGCGCAGCGGTGCCAATCCCAACCCGCCGCCGACGAACAGAATGTGCTTTCCCTCCGCCTCGTCGAACGGGAACCAATTACCCAGCGGTCCTCGCAGGCCGACCTGATCCCCCTCCCCAAGCTTGTGCAGGGCCTCCGTAACCTTACCGACACGCCGGACCGTTATGTCCAGCGTATCCCGCTCATGCCCGCTCGAGGCAATGCAGAACGGCGCCTCTCCCGCTCCGAACACCGACACCTCGATGAACTGCCCGGGGCGGTAGCTGAAGGCCTCGCGCACCTTCGCATCGTCAATCTGCAGCATGAACGTGCTGGTGTCGTTCGTCTCCAGCTTCACCTTCTGGATGGTCGCCACTTCCGGCAGATATGGGTTCTTCACGTCATCACACCTCGTCGAATCGCTTCGCTTACCGCTGGCATGTGCGCCCACGCCATGCAGCCCACCACGCAGCGGCCGCATCCCACACACGCATGCCGACCATTGCGCTCGGCCCATTGATAGCTCAGCTTGTGCACGAACCGCGCGCGCAGCCGATCCTCGCGCCCCGGCCGCGGATTGTGCCCGCTGGCCTCTCGCGCATAGCAACTGTAGAGGCAGGCGTCCCAGTGCCGCTCCCGAATCCCGGTCGATCCCTCCCAGCGGTCGGTAACCGTAAAACACGAACAGGTCGGACACAAGAAAGTACACCCTCCGCACTCCACGCACTTGTCCGCCGCTTGCTCCCACACCTCAGCCGCCACCTCGTTCGTGCTCAGCTTCCGCATCGCGGCCGCCATATAGGCGTGGAAATCGCCGAACTTCTCCTCCGCTTCCCGTGCCAGCCGGTGCCGGGCCGCAATGTGCGCAGTCTCCGCAGGCACCAGCAGATCTTCGTTGTCCCGCGCCAGGCTCTCGCCCCGCTCCGAGCCGATCTCGACCAACATCCCCTCCGGGAGACTGGTCCACTGCTGGTCATAGCCCTTCGTCAGAAACGGCCCCGCATCGCCGCACACGCAGAAGCAGTGCTCCTCCGGCTGCTGGCAGGTCAAAGCGATGAAGGTCGAGCGCTCCCGGCGGCCCATATAGTAAGGGTCAACAATCTCGCCGCCGAACATCGCATCGAGCACGCCCACCGCCGCCACATCACAGCAGCGCGCGCCCAAGAAGATTCGGTCGCGCTCGTCGTACTCGGCCTTGACCTCCACCCGCCCGTTGTTGTCCGAGTAGCGCAAGAGCGTCTCTCGCTGTGGCAGCAGAAAACGCTTCAGCGGCTCCGCCGCGCTGCCATAGTCCCACGCTACCTCCTCCGGCGAGGAGATCGGACTGTAGAAGACGTCCTCACCGCCCGTCCGGCGCGGCGCAATCACCTCCGCGGCCCGCAGCAATCGGGTCACGAATTCGTCTATCCGGCTATGCGGCAGTATCCGAGCCGTCATCGCCATTCCTCCGATGATCAGGCGTCCTGCCTGCCCCCGCCCACTATCATTTTGCCGGACCCACCGATATCGGCGTTGGGCTCAGCGCAGGCCGGCCCGTGTCCGGATCAACGGCTATCTCCATCAGCCCCAGGCGCGCACCGTGCGCATGGGTCGTAACGGCCAGTCCCTCGGGCACTTCCTCGCTCAGGCTGACCTGCATCTGGGCCTCACCCCGGGAAGACACCACCCGCGCGGGCCGCCCTCTTCGCAGACCCAGCCGCTTCGCGTCCTCCGGGTTCAGACACAACATTCCGTTCGGGTAGTCCTTGTCCGTCACGGTGAATTCCCGTTCCACCGTCAGCGTATGCGTCACCGTCATCTCCCCAGCCCACGGCTCCAGCGTCGGATCGGCCGCCAGCAGCAGCGGATACTCCTCGTTCCGGCTGGCGTTACCCGGTCCCGGCTTCACGGCCTGCGCCGTACGCTCGCCCACCCCCAAGTCCTCCCGGGTGAACGCATGATCCTTGGCCTTGCGCGCCTCCTGAGTCGGCCACCTGATACCCCCGTTCACCGCCAGCGGCGGGTAAAACACAACCGCGTAGATGGGAACCAGCGAAGCAATCTCCTCGAAGATCTGGGCCGCACTCTCGTACGGCATGGGCTTGCCCATGGCGCCGCTAACATCGGCCACGATCCGCCAGTCCTCCCGCGCCTCTCCCGGGGGATCGACCGCGCGATGGATCCGCTGCACGCGCCTCTCCAGGCTCGTCCAGGTTCCCTCTCTCTCGGCAAACGCGGCCGCCGGCAGCACCACGTGCGCAAGCTCGGCCGCCGGACTCATGAAGATGTCCTGCACCACCAGGAACTCGAGCCCCTGCAGTGCCTCCCGCGTCGCCCGCGCATCCGGCAGCGACCGCGTCACATCGTCTCCCATAATGTAGAGGCCACGCACCTGGCCCAGCATCTGCCATGCGCTCAGACCCTTCTCCCGGTTCAGGCTCGTGCCCCAGGCCTGCTCCAGCCGCCGCCCCACGGCCTCATCCGACAGGCGACCGTAACCCGGCAAGTAGTTCGGAGCCACCCCCATGTCACGACAGCCCTGCAAGTTGTTGCGGCTCAACAGGCTCAACATCACCACTCGCGGCGCGGCGCCTCGTTGACCCAGAGAGCCCAGATTGCCCAGCGCCGTCAGCGCCGGCCCGGCCTGTGGAGACAGCGCCAAGCCCCCGGCATGGACAACCGCAACCTGCTTCGCCTCCGCATAGAGTTCCGCGGCCTTTCGCAGCGCCTCCGCCGGCACCCCCGTTTCCTCCTCCGACTTCTCCGGTGTTAGGTCCGCCACGCTGGCCCGCAGCGCCGCCAAATCCCCGGCCTCTTCCCCGGCCACCCGGCGCTCCAGCAACAGCACGTGCAGCAGGCTTCCTATCCAGCTCACCTCACTGCCCGGCGCCACCGGAAGATACACCTCGGCCAGCCGAGCGAGAGCGTGCTTGCGAGTGCTCGCCGTCACCACTCGCGCCCCCCGCTGGAGAGCCCGGTATACCCAGGCCGCCACCGCCGGATGCTCCACCGCCGGATCAGCCCCGATCAGGAAGATCACGTCACTCTCCGCGAGGTCCGCAATCTGCCCGGTGCTTACCCCCAAACCCAGCCCATCCTCGGAATCCGACAACTCGGGAAAACACTGGATACGCAGACTGCAATCGACGTTGGGCGTGCCGAGCCCGGCCCGCGCAAACCGTACCAGAGCGTAGTTGTCCTCGTTCGTGCAGCGGGCCGAACCGAGAACCCCCACCGCCTTCGGGCCGGCCGCCTCCATCACTCGCCCCAATCCCTGCGCCACCGCGCCGAGTGCCTCTTCCCAAGAGGCCTCTTGCAGCTTGTCGTTCTGCCTTATCAGCGGCCGCGTCAAGCGCGCCGGGTTATCCACCAGCTCGTGCGCGTGCCAGCCTTTCACGCAGAGACGCCCCTGGGACACCGGGTGTGACCGACTTGCCGAAACCCCGACTACCCGACCGTCTGTCACCCGCAGATAGAGGCCACAGCCGCAGCCACAATAAGGGCAAACCGTCGCAATCTCAGCCAAGGCTCCATCCCTCCCGTCGGTGAGCGCACACCGC
>CAZWRO010000083.1:3865-9086 GCA_964635365.1 uncultured bacterium
AGCGCCTCAATAGCCACAGATCAGTTCGATTCTCACGCTCCCGCTGTTTGTTACAAATATCACAAGCGCCGCCCACTGTCAAGCTTCCCGCCAGGATTCTCCCCCAAACTTCGGCGCTTTGTTTGGGGGTACGCTCGGCTGCACAGTGGGACGGAAGAGGTCCGACCACACGCTCCCACAACACGCCAACTGCCTCCCCGGCCGTCGCTCCGCCAGAGAAGCCGAGCCCTCTCCCTCCGGCGGCCGAAGCCTCCCCCTCTCAGTCCCGCCCCAGCAGTGCCTCCATCATGGAGCAGGCCAGAGTGCCCTCGCGGTTCCCCAAGTAGGCCTCACAAACCGCGTGAGCTTCCTCGCAGCTGACCGGCCCCGCCCAGTGCCTGAGCTGCCGCATCACCCGCAGCAGCCGCCTGCGCGTGACCCAACGATACGGATGGAGACTGTCCAGATCGGTCAGCCAGTAGCTCCGTCCCGACTCCTCTTCGCGGACCAGCACGTTCTTCACCAAGTCCCGCAAGTAGATCCCAAGCTCGTGCCAACCCCGCATCTCGCCGGCCATCTCCCGCAGCATCGCCGCGCGTGTTCCCGCCTCCTCGCCCGCCGTCCTCAGCCGCTCCGGAAAAGGAACCGCGCCGTCGAGCCACTCGGTGGCCAGATACTCCACGGCCTCTCCCTCCACGGTTTGGGCTCGCACCGTGCCCACCGCGGCTGGCGTCAGCACCCCAAGGCGAGGCAGCAGATGGGCGGCCCGCCACGCCCGGTCCACCCGCGAGCAACCCAACCCGCTCTCAACACCATGCAGCCAGTGCTGCCGCGGGAACTCCTTGAAGAAGAATCGCTCTCCCGTGTCCGCCACGGTGATCGCCGCGCACCGGTAATTGATCTCCTCCACCGCCTCCACACCCTCCGTCGCCTCCCCCCGATAGGCCGCCAGCAGCGATCGCAGCAAGTCCGTGCTCCGGCCCTTCGCCGCCCTCACCCGGCACTCCGGATAGCGCCGGGTCACCGCGGGAGCACCCCCTCCCGCGTAGAACGGAAGGCCCAGTCTCAGGTGTGCCAGTGCCCGGCGCCCCAAGGAAGCCCTCCCGAAGCCCGCAGTCTGATCCCCACTGGAAGTCATCCGCCTCGCGCGCCCCCTCCCCCCACCGCGCCTTTCGCCTGCAAGGGCTTGGGAACAAGCACCTCCCCCTCCAACTTCCCAACCAACACTCTCTCTATCGCCCCCTCGGCCAGCAGCCCCGCCACCATCGCCTCCACTTCCCCCCGTCGCCACCCCAACACCCACGCGATATCGGCCGCAGTCGTGGCCAAGAGGTTCTCGATCAATCGCCGCACGATTCTCTTCCGCGCCTCTTGTCGCTCAATCCCAGCCGCCTCCTCCAGCACACCTCTCGCCACCCACCTCTCCACCAAGTCCCAGCGATGATGGCTCCACCCCTTCGTATCGCCGCCCGCCGCGGTCACCAGGAAGCGCGTCTGCAGCTCCACCAGAATACTCTTGACCCGGCGCGTGTTCTCCTTACTGCGCGGACCGAACGCCAGCCGAACCTCGCGCGTCATCAGAGGGCCGGAGCTCGCCAGCAAATCGAGAATCTGCTTATCCGACCGGCCGAGCAAACCATCTCGATACTGCCGCCAGTAAGGCTTCTCATCCGCGTAGGCCGCGTAGAAGCAAGGGAACCACTCCCACGAGATGAACGTTCCCCGCCGCCGCAGCACCTTCCCGTAGTAACAGGCCTTCCGCCCCGGCAGGGTCTGCTTCCAGTCCCACCACGCCCAGGCCTTTCGCGTCGCCTTGTGAATCGATGGGAACTCGATGCCCGCCATCGGCATCAGGAGCACGAAACCCAGCTCGGAGATGAAACGCAGTGCCCCGCGCTCGCTCCCGATCTGTCGCTCAGGCGCCGTCCGCCAACGGTGCGCCCGCAGTCGCTCGATCTCCCGCCAGGCTAGTCTCCTCGTACCCATGGACACGTCCGCGATTCCCCCGCACGCCTCCCAGGTCCTTCCCACACGGCGCGCCCGCCGTTCCCGCACGGCGCGCCCGCCCCGCTGCCCCCGCCCCACAACCCCCACTTCTTCTCCGCCAGAGGACGCGGTGCTTGCCGCGTAGTAGTCTACCCGTGCCGGCCTGCCACGGCAGGTCGCAGAACCGCTGCTTGAAGAGGTCGATCTCTTGAAGATCTTCCGGGACGAGTTCAACCGCTTCCCAGTGGGGGCCCTCCCCTTCGACTACTCGGCCGTCGGCGAGTACCACTACCTCGACCAGCCCCCGCTTCCCGGCGGCTGGGTGGAGCCCACCAACAGCACCACCTGGGATAACCTTGGCAACTGGCAGGTGGTCACCGACCAGGGCCGCCGCGTCATGCAGCAGGCCCGCCTCCGGGAGCACGGCCTGCCGATGCTCTCCGCCGGCGACCACCGCTGGCAGGACGTGGTGGCCGAAGCGGAGGTGCGACTCCTCTCCCCCCGCACCGAGGCCGGCCTCCTTCTGCGCTACCAGAACAACCGCACTCACTACTCCCTGCGCATCAGCGGCGAGGGAAAGGTGCGACTGCTGCGCAAGCAGCACGAGCACAAGCGCCTCCTCGCAGAAGAAACCTGGCCGCCCGACTTCGACCGCTACCACACCCTGCGTCTCGAAGCCATTGGCGCGCGCCTTCGCGCCTCCCTCGACGGCCGGCCCCTCTTCGAGGTCGAAGATGATACCCTCACCCACGGCAAGATCGGCCTCGCCGCGACCGGGCCCGCGCGCTTCGCCCGCGTGGAGGTCACCGTTGAAGCCGACGAGCGCGACCGGCTTCAGGCCCAGCTGCGAAGTGAGGAGAAGGAGCTCGAAGCGGCCCGTCGCCGCCAACCAAAGCCCGCCCTCTGGCGCAAGATCGAGACCCCGGGCTACGGCACCGGCCGTCACCTACGCTTCGGCGACCTCAACGGAGACGGCCGACTCGAGATCGTCCTCGCCCAGCACACCGGTATGTTGAATGGGGGCGATTTCCCCTTCTTGAGCTGCCTCACCGCAATCGACCTGGAGGGCAACCTGCTCTGGCAGTGGGGCGAACCCAATCGCAACCACGGCGTCATTCCCTGCGACCTCTGCTTCCAAGTGCACGATCTCGATGGCGATGGCCAGCCCGAGGTCATCTGCTGCCGTGACTTCGAGATCACAGTCCTCGACGGCCGCACCGGCGAGACCAAGCTCTCCGCTCCCACCCCCGAGCCGGGCCCCATGGCGACCTGGCTCCCGGAGGACGACCTCTTCCGCATCCCCGGCGACTCCATTTGCTTCGCCGACCTGAGGGGCCTGGGCCAGCGTCGCGACCTCCTCATCAAAGACCGCTACAGCAACCTCTGGGCCTACGACGACAAGCTCAACCTCCTCTGGCGCTTCCACGGCAACACCGGCCACTACCCCGCCGTCGCCGACCTGGACGGGGATGGCCGCGATGAAGTAATGATCGGCTACACCCTCCTCGACCACGACGGCACCGTGCTCTGGACCCTCGAAGTCGAAGACCACCAAGACGCCATCGCCATCGCTCCCATCGACCCCGACCGGGCCGAGCCGCTCATCGCCCTCGCCTGCGGGGAAGGCGGCGTCGTCGTCTGCGACCTCCAGGGCAACATCGTGTGGCGAGACCGCACCGGACACGTCCAGCGTCTCACCGCCGCTCGCGTCCGTCCCGACGTCGCCGGCCTCCAGATCATCACCAAGACCTTCTGGGGCAACCCGGACATCATCAGTCTCTACGACGCCAAGGGCAACCTACTGGAGTCCACCGAGCTTTCCGGCGGCGGGGCCGTGCTGTCACCCGTCAACTGGCGCGGCGACGACGTCGAATTGCTGCTCGCCTCCGGCAGCCTCCGGCTTGGCGGCCTCCTCGACGGACACCTGAGACCCGTCGTCACCTTCCCCGACAACGGCCACCCAACGCTCTGCGCCGAGGCGATTGATCTCACGGGCGATCCGCGCGACGAAATCGTGCTCTGGGACCTGGATCGGATCTGGATCTACACCCAAGACGGACCCCCGCCCGAAGCGCCCGTCCATCACCCCCGACGACAACCTCACTACAACATGAGCGACTACCGCGCCGAGATCTCGGTGCCGCGACCGGAACGGGAGCAGACATGAGAAAGCTATCGCGCGAGCACTCCGTGGACGAGCTGAACTCCAACAATCGGCCCGCCTACACCATCGACGAAGGAGAACAGGTCGTCGTCGAGACCCACGACTGCCACGGCGGCTACGTCGGGCGTGACGGCCTCATGAGGCCCGACCCGCCCAGCCCCAATCCCGCCACCGGGCCCATCGAGATCGAGGGAAGCCGCCCCGGCGAAGCTCTCGCCGTCACCATTCATGAAGTTAAAGCGGCCGACTGGGGATTCATCGGCGGCGTCGACGAAAAAGCTCGCTTCACCGTCGTCGACATCAAAGACGGCATCGCCATCTACCCCTGGGGCCTCCGGCTGCCGGTCAGCCCGCTCGTGGGAGTCATCGGCGTGGCCCCGCCCGGCGAACCGGTGCCGACCACCACCCCCAGCCAGTGGGGCGGGAACCTCGATACCGTGGACGTCTGTGCCGGCGCCACCGTCTACCTCCCGGTGGCCGTGCCGGGGGCCATGCTCTGCCTCGGCGACGTCCACGCCCTCCAGGGCGACAGCGAGTGCTGCGGCACCGGTCTGGAGTGCGCCGCCGAAATCACTCTCAGTGTCCGGCGCATCACCCAGCCCCTCTGGCCGCACCTCTACCTCGTTCGCGAAGACAAGCTCATGCTATTCGCCCACAGTGAGAAGCTGGACGAGGCCGCCTGGGAAGTGGTGGCCGATATGGCGAAGCTGCTCACCGAGCTGACCGGCCTCTCCGATACCGAAGCCCGCCGACTGCTCTCCACCGCGGGCGACATACGAATCTCTCAGATCGTCAACCCGACGGGCGGTCTGGGGATGGTAATGGCGATGGGGACGGGCGTGGACATCCTAAGCATCGTATCCAACGCTGGCATCGGCATGCTCTTCTGCCTCGGTGCAGGCGGGGATGTCTTTGACGTGGATGCAACGGGCAAGATCGGCATGGCCTTTGGAAGCGCGAGCGGAAGGACGGGGAGCATCTACGACGGCACGAACCTGTTGTTCCCGGAGTACTTCACGGGGAACGGCATCAAGGCCGGCGAGATTGGGATGCTGCTCGGCGGCAAGCTCGAGGGTGCGACGGTGGAGGCGG
>CAZWRO010000084.1:0-9044 GCA_964635365.1 uncultured bacterium
CCGGAACGTAGGGTGCCGACGGCGCAGGCCTACGCGGCACTGGGCCGGGGAACCACCAGTGGGCGTCGGCGTGTGGTGTGCCGCGGGGTGCAGCACAACATGGAGGCCGTGAAGCGGGGAGAGGCGACCGCGGTGGCCACCTCGTTGCACAATGATTTCGAGTCCCTGGAAATGGCGGGCATCGCCGAAGCTCGAGAGGTGGGCCCCGCGCTGGAGGCGGCGGGATGTCTGGGCGCCTCTCTCACGGGCACGGGCTCCGCGGTGTTCGGCATCGCGCGCGACCGGGTGGCGGCGGACCGCGCGGCGGCGCAGATGCGAACGCATTGGGACTGGGTGGAGGTGGTGCACACCGTAGCCGCGGGAGAAGGCCTTGTGATATGGAGGGAGGAGGAAGGGGAGCCCTCATGATCGACGCCGTGGTGCTGGCCGGCGGAGAGGACAGAGGAGACATCGCCGCCGAGACGGGCGTCATCTACAGGCCGCTTCTCGACGTCGGTGGGAAGCCGATCCTGCAGCGGTTGCTGGGGGCCCTGCGCGGCGCCTCGGAAGTCGGCAGGGTTTGCCTCGTGGCGCCCCCGGAGGTGCAGGCGGTGGCAAGCGAGATCGGTGTGGACCTGAGGGTGGAGTCAGGAGAGTCATTCTTCGATAACCTGCAGCGCGGCGTGAAGGAGACAGAGCCCGGCACCGATCAGGTGCTCGTGATTACGGGAGACCTCCCCCTGGTTACGCCGGCGGCGATCAATGATTTGGTGCGACAATCAGCCTCCGCGCGGGCCGACGTGGCCTACGCTATCATCCCCAAGGATTCCTGCGAGCGCCGGTTTCCCGAGGGTCGCCGGACCTATGTGCGACTGAGGGACGGAACTTTCACCGGCGGGAACGGCGTGGTGCTGACGCGGCAGTTCGTGGCGATGCGCGGCGAGCTGATCGGGAGGCTCTACGCGGCCCGGAAGAATCCAGTGAAGCTGGCCGCGCTGCTGGGTATCGGCTTCCTCTTCGGACTGGTGACCGGGAGGCTGCGCATCGCGCAACTCGAAGCGCGGGCGAGCCGGCTGGTGGGAGGCCGCGTGTCAGCCGTCATCAGCACCTACCCCGAGCTGGGCTTCGACGTGGACAAGCTCGAAGACCTGAACCTAGCTCGTCGCGCGGCCGAGTCATTCGACACCGCCTGAAGCCCGCGGCCTCGCCTTGACACGGCCGGGGGGCAGCTTCTATACTCGGTGCAGCAGTGGCAGGCTCGCTTCTGTGGTCCGGAAGGGAAGGGAGCGGGCTTGACATCGGTTTCAGCATCACTAGCCCGGCACGACCGCCGATTGGGGGAAGCTGCCTGTGGCAACGGTGCGGTGTCCGAAGTGTGGGACCATCAACCCGAACGGCCGGCGGCGGCTGGCGCGCTGCAGGCGATGCGGGGAAGCGCTTGGGAAGTGTCGATATTGCAAGCACTGGGATCCCCAACTGCTGGATTGCACCAGTCTAACGCGTCCTACGGATGCCAAGATCCTCGACGGCGATGCGGTGCTGAATTGCCCCGAGTTTTCCTCCTTGCTGGTGACGGGGGGGGCAACCGGATGGCTGACTTGGCGGCGGCTGTGGAAGACGGCGGCGCTGGCGATTGCGGTGGCCGCAGTTTTCGTCGGCGTGCGCTGGTTCCAGGCGCCTCGAACGGCGCCTCCGGTGCTGCTGAAGACGAGCCTGCGGGTTCCTGCGACCAGCTTCCAGGACGAAGGGTTCGAGGTGACTGTATTCGTGCGAAACCAAGCCGATCACCCGGCTCGGAGTGTCCAGGTGTTGATATCGGGACGAAGCATGACCCATCTCATCTGCCAATGGGTGGATCCATCAGAGGCCTTCATGGAAGCTTCGCCGAAGTCCGTGCGCACGCTCCTGGGAGATCTGGAGCCGGGAGAGATCCGATCAGTTCAGCTCCACTTCTCCGCCACAAAGCCGGGGGAGCTGGACCTCACCGCGCACATCACCGCGGCGAACCTGGAGACGCCGGCGAGGGTTCGCATCAGCAGCGAGGTCATTCCTTGAGCGGATGGCAATTACGTGCCGCCTGCGGAGGTCTCTGTTGAAGCCCGGCGGAATCGACCTTCATGTCCACACTACCGCCTCCGACGGCACTCTGTCGCCCCGCCAGATCGTGAAGGAGGCGGTCGCGCGGGACGTGACGCTGCTGGGGATCACCGACCACGACACCGTTCTGGGCCTGCCCGAAGGAGAGATCGCCGCGCGAGAGGCGGGGATAACGCTGGTGCCGGCCCTCGAGTTGAGCGCGGAGATGGAAAGGCGGGAGATCCATGTTCTCGGCTATTTCGTCGAGGCCGAGAACGCGGAGCTCCGGGAAGTGCTGAGCGGAATCAGAGAGCGACGTAACACGCGCAATGACCGCATCCTCGAGCAGTTGAAACGTCTAGGCGCTCCACTCGACCCGGAACGTTTGCGTGAGATCGCGGGGGAGGGATCGGTGGGGCGGCCCCATATCGCCCTGGCGCTGGTCGAGGCCGGGCACGTGGCGTCTCCGCAAGAAGCGTTCGACCGTTTTCTGGCCGACCGGAGGCCGGCCTTCGTGCCGCGGGCACTTTTGAGCCTTGAGAAAGCTTGCGAGATGGTCCGGAAAGCGGGCGGTCTGCCGGTGCTGGCTCACCCGGCCAAGCTTGGTTCGCGACGGGTGTGGGAGAAAATCGTCGCGGTGGGGATAGACGGCGTGGAAGTCTATCATTCGGACCATAGCGCACACCAGGAGGCCGTGTTGCTGGCCTTTGCGAGGGAGATGTCGTTGTTCGTGACCGGAGGAACCGATACCCATGGGTGGGACTCGTCTCGCCCTATCGCCGTGGGAAGCGTGACCATCCCCCAATGGGTGGGGGAGGAACTACTGGCGCGCGCTCCGGAGTGGTGGACGTCGAGCCGATGAGCCAGCTACTCCGGACGACAGTGGAAGCGCTGCATGGACTCCCACCCGAGGCCGTGGTCTTCATTATATCCGCGTTGCCGATCTTCGAGATCCGCGGCGGCGTGATCGCAGGCTTGGCCATTTATAAGTTACCAATCGAGCGGGTGATGGTGTTCGGGTTCCTGGGGAACATCGCGTCGGTCACCCCGATTCTGCTCTTTCTCGAGCCGCTGAGCAAGTGGCTACGTCGAAATCGCTTGGCCGATCGACTGCTGCATTGGCTGTTTGCCCGCGCGCAGAAGAAGGCGGAGCAAATCAACCGTTGGGGTCCCCTCGGCCTGCTGCTGTTCACGGCCATCCCTCTCCCCGTCAGCGGCGCCTGGACGGCCACCTTCGCCTCGATCCTGCTCGGAGTGAGAAGGTGGCGGGCGCTCCTCTCCATTTACGCGGGGGTGCTCTTGGCCGGCGTCGTGGTGTCCCTGTTGACGATCGGCGTCTCCGCGGGGTTGCGGAGGCTATTGGGCCTCTAGCCGCTGGTGCCTCCGGTCACATCGACGGCGAAGAAGGCGGCCCCGCCCCTAGGCTCCCGCTTCGGCTAAGCACGAAGTTGCTTCGTTGTCTTGAAGTGCAGCTTGGCGACCTGCCTCAGCAGCTCTTCGCCCCCGCTTTCGAGGACCTGCCGTCCAGCCGGCAGGACGTGCGTGGCCCCTCGCGGGAGAGAGATTCCCGCCACATCGGATAGCTTTTCGAGAGACCGCAGGAAGGCGGCACGGGCCAGTATGGAGGCGGCTGCGACGGCCGGGTCGTCCTCCGCTCGGACGCGCTGGAGGATACGGATCTTTCGTCCCTGCTTCATCAGGGACTCTTCGAGGAAATGCTCGTCGCCGAACTGGTCGGCCACGGCCAGGCCGCACTTCACCTGCGACAGCACGTTCTCGATCGCGCGTGCGTGGGCCCAGGCCAGCATCAGGTTGAGGTTTCGCATTTTCGCGTGCAGCTCGTTGTACCGCGGGGGGAGTATCAACACCACTTCGTGGACGGGGCAGATCTGCTTGACGGCCTTCTCCAGGCGCCAAATGCTCGACGCCGACACGCGCTTGGAGTCTCGCACACCCGCCTGGGGAAGGCGCTGAAGGGCCACCTCATCGGCATAGACAGCGGCCACAGCCAGGGCGCCGAAGTAATCTCCCTTGCCGGCCTCGTCGGTCCCGATGTGGGCGCCGAGTCCGCCTTGCGATTTGCTCATCACCTGCTCCGGCGCGGAATGGGTTTCGGCAGAAATGGCAGGGCCTGGGACTGCGCGACGCCCAACAGTAAGTCGATGCTCAGCCCGCGCGGTCTGAGCCCAGCCGCGTCTCAGCCCAGCCGCGGCTCAGCGCGGAGTGTCGGGAGCGACGGCCTCCGCGGGTTCGGCCTCCTGCTCTTGAGGCCGAGGGAAAACATAGCCGCAAGCCAGGTTCTGGCAGACGTCGCTTCCCTTGGGACTGGGGAGGCCACAGCGAGGGCAGACCTCCCAATAAGGATCGTCAGGATAGAGATAGTAATCGATAGCTCTATGGCGACGCGCAGTGTTCTCGATTACGATCTGCCGGCGGTGCTCCTGAGGATCGTCCCTGTGCTCCGTCCACCAAGCAATATCGCGGTTGACCAGAAACTGGTGATGGGTATCGTCGGGGAAGCGCGACTTTGCGTACTCCATGGCTGGAAAGAGGTGTTCGAAGTCCATGATGTGCTCGTACGGGCGATAACACAGGCGAGCAGTGTAGGGTGTCGCCTCCGGGAACTCGGCCGTGCGTCGGGCCCATTCGGCGGCCCGTTGGTGATCGCGGGCCCGGTCGTAGAGCGTCCAGGCCAGCTGGAAGCTCAACTGCCAAGAGTCGGGGTTTGCCGCGACGGCATCTTCGAACACGTTGACGCCGCGCTGAAGCCAGAAATCCTTCTCCGACTTGATTTGAGCCTCACCGTGGAGATTATACGCGCAGTGCCACCCGCGCGTTATCCAAGCCAGGAGGAAGTGTGGGTCGAGCTGAGTGACCGCCTCCAGGATGGGGTCCATGTTTGCCCAATTGCCGCCATGCCAGACGCGCTCCGCTTTCAGCCAGAGAAGATCCGCCGCCACCGTCCGGAACCCGCCCAGCGCCGCGATGATGGCCGGGGTCGACGCCTTCCTGAGGAAACGCGTGCGGTCCGTTGTTTGGTTGGGGTCGAGGAGTCGGGTCTGCCGATCGGGATCGAAGCGGCCCGGTCGGCTGCGTTGTATGCCTTCCTGCAGGGGGGCCAACGCGAGCAGGATGCCCAGCATGAGGCAGGCGATCAGCCAGTTGTTAGCTCGGGGTGACGACATGCGAGCCTACACCTGCCGGTCGTTGAAGAAGAGTGAGGCCAGAATCAAGACCACCAAAATATACCCCGCGCCGTGGAGCACGGCCTGCCAAGCGCCGACGATATTGATGGGCATGAAGTTCGCAACTTCGTGGCGGAAGTCGAAGTTCTCGAGCTTAGGCACCACGTTGTAAAAGAGGATCAGCACCAGGTGCGCGAAGCCGGTCGTCTGCTGTATCGAGTCCAGGAGGGTGGACTGCAAGCTGCCCAGGCCCCAGGCGATGAAGGCGCTGATAATCGTCATCGTGGTTGAAGCGACAGTGGAGATGAGAATGATCAGCGCCGTGAGCACGGCCAGCGCGCAGTAGTTCATGGCCGCGGCGAACACAACCTTGTCTATATTGGGATCGAATACAGAGCCTGGCTGATCTTGCACGAAATGGTCGGAGACCAGGAGGACCGCGACCAGAACACCGGTCATCACGACCACCATGAAGGCCAACACGATGAGCGCCCCGAGGTACTTGCCGATCACGAACTCAAAGCGCCTGACGGGCTTGGCCAGAATCGGGTAGATGGTTCGGTTCTGGATTTCCTGGGGGATTAGGAAGGCGGCCACGAAGATGGAGAGTAAGATGCCGAAGACGGTGATGGCGGACAGGCCCCCCGAGATCAACATGCGGGACTGCTCGGCCGGGCTCAGGTAGGCGACGAACAGCATGGAGATGATGATCAGGGCGACCAGGGCGATGACCGCCTGCAGCACCCGGCGGCGCCGCGCTTCAGAAACGGTGATCATGGCGATGCGCCAGATGGAAGGCACGGCGTGAGCGGCCACCGGGAGCCAGAGTCGCCGCAGCATCACGATGGCGCCGGCCGCTATCGCCAGCCCGAGGATGAGGATGAGTCTACCGGCAAAGGGGCTCATTCTCGCACCTCCCCGATTGTCCTGACAAAGATATCTTGCAGGGCCGGTCGCGGGCGCGTAACCTCTAGTATTTCCGCCCCGGTCTGCTGGATTGACTCGAGCACAGGCCAGAGCTGGGTCATGTCGGCCTCGCCCATGCGAATCAGATTGTTCTCCACGTTAACCACCCCCGGCTGCTTGGCAACGCGCCCCGCGCCCTCCTCCGTGAGGCCGGCCGTGGTGATCACGATCTGGGTGGACTCGCCGGCCAGCTCCGAGAGAGCGCCCTCTGTCACCAAGCGGCCCGTGTACATGATGCCGACCCGGTCGCAGACTTCCTCGACTTCTGCAAGGAAGTGGGAGCAGAGGAGGATGGTCTTTCCTCGTCGCTTGAGCTCCAAAATCAGCCGCGTCATCTGGTGACGGCCGGCCGGATCGAGACCCGAGGTGGGTTCGTCCAGAATCAAGAAGTCGGGGTCGTTCACCAGTGCCTGCGCAAGCGCCAGGCGCTGGCGCATGCCCTTCGAGCACTCCCGGAACGGCACTCGGCGGTTGGCCTGCATGCCCACGAGAGAGAGCAGTTCGTCGATCAGCTCGCGGCGCTTCCGGGTCGAATACCCGAAGAGCTTTGCATAGAAGTCGAGCAGCTCTTCTCCGTTGAAGCAGTCATATAGGTAGGCATCTTCGGGCAGGAATCCGATGCGCTCTCGCACCGAGATATCGGCTATGTTCTTGCCGAAGATGCTGGCCGTGCCGGTGCTGGGGGAAATGAGGCCGAGTAGGATCTTGAGCGTGGTCGTCTTGCCGGAGCCGTTTGGGCCCACGATGGAGTACGTTTCGCCCTCTCGCACGGCGAGGTTCAGATCATCGACAGCCTTAACACCGACGGGGGTCAGGACAGAGCGATAGATCTTGGTGAGGCCCTCTGTTTGGAGGACAACTGCCTTGCTCTCCACACCAATGCCTCCTGCCATTGTACCAAGCCGGCCGTTAAGCCGACCTAAGTCACGATAAGAGCGGGCGCAAAACGCCTCGCGTCCGCCCACGAGAAGCAGTATAGCCCACCGCAACGACCATTGTCAAGCCGGTGGCGTCTCCCGGAGCCAAGCCCACGCGGGGGCAAAGAGGGAAGGTTCGGCGCTCCGGCGAACCGGGGTGGGCGCGCGGCTTCGCGCACCGACAGGAGGCGACCCATGTCGATCGTCAGCGCAGATTTCGGAGGAAGGCGCATGCGCCGCCGCGTCATGCGGTGGACGCTAGGCATAATCGCTGTCTTGGTCATCTTCTGGCTGCTGCCTCGCGCGATGCGCTTCTACTCAGAATGGCTCTGGTTCCAGTTCGACGTGCGCTTCCCGAACGTCTTTTTGACCGTGCTCAAGACCAAGATTCTGCTGTTCGTTGTCTTCGGCGCCGCCTTCCTCATCTTCCTTCTTGGCAACATAGAGCTAGCTCGCCGCCTGGCCCGGCGCACCATCTGGTACGATGAAGAGCGCGAGCTGCGCCAGCGTATCGCGGAGGTCATGGAGTACTTCGCCAGCCGCTATCTGTACCTGGGCCTTCTCGTCTTCGCCCTGTTCGCAGCCTACCTGGTCGGAATCGGTGGGGCCCAGCAATGGAACAAGTACCTGCTGTTCCGCAGCGGCACTTCTTTCGGGATCCAGGATCCGATCTTCCATCGGGATATCGGGTTCTACGTCTTCCGTCTTCCCTTCCTGCAATACTTACAGCAATGGGTCTACTGGGTTCTGATCGGCGTGTTCATCCTCTCCGCCGCCACTCACTACCTGGACAAGGCGATCCGCATGCTGCGGGGCGTGCCCGCGCTGGCCTCGCACGTGAAGTCCCACCTCTCCCTTCTGCTCGGGGCGATTTTGGTGGTGAAGGCACTCGGATATAAGCTGGCGGCCTTCTACTTGCTCTACTCCGAGCGGGGCGCTACCTTCGGCGCCAGCTATACCGACGTGCACGCCCAGCTGCTGGCCTACAACATCCTGTTCGTGATAGCTTTGTTCTGCGCGGTGCTGGTACTGATCAACATGTACTTGCGCGGCCTCTGGCTGCCGCTCGCCGGCATCGGGTTGCTGGCGGTGAGTTCGCTGCTCCTCAGCGGGGTGTATCCGTCCGTGATGCAGCGCCTCCACGTCGTGCCCAATGAGTTTGAGCGGGAGAGCCCCTACATCGCCCACACCATCGAGTTCACTCGACGCGGCTTCGGCCTCCACGAGGTCCAGGAGCGAGAGCTGCGGGGGATCGAACCGCTCACCATGGACGCCATCGCCCGGAACGTCGCCGCGGTGGAGAATGTGCGGCTCTGGGATTACCGGCCGCTCCTGGACACTTACCAGCAACAGCAGGCCCTGTGGCCGTACTACCGGTTCAATTCGGTGGACATCGATCGCTACCACATCAACGGCCAGTACCGGCAGGTAATGCTGGCCGGACGGGAGCTATGGGTGGAAGGACTGCCAGAGAAGGGTTGGCAGAACGAGCGTATCTTCAACACCCACGGCTACGGCGTAGTCATGTCCCCGGTCAGCGATGTCATCCAGTCCGGCCTTCCGAATCTGGTGGTGAAGGACATCCCTCCCGCTTCCTCCTTCGACCTGGAGATTACGCGGCCGGCGATCTACTACGGCGAGCTGACGAACGACTACGTGATCGTCAACACCACCGAAAATGAGAACGACTACCCGCTGCCGGCCACCAACCAGACCGCCAAGGTGAGCTACAGCGGAGCAGGCGGAGTGCCCCTCGGGTCGCCGCTGCCCCGACTGGCGGCCTCTCTCCGCTTCAGCGATCTCAACATCATCATCTCCAGAGTGATAACCGGCGAGAGCCGCATCTTGTGGGGAAGGAACATCGGCTGGCGGGCCCGCCACATCGCCCCGTTCCTATCCTACGACCGCGACCCGTACATCG
>CAZWRO010000085.1:0-1758 GCA_964635365.1 uncultured bacterium
ACCTACCAGCGCCGCGTCTTCCTCAACGTCGCCGAGTTCTGCGGGATGGACTTCTGCGGCGTCGGCTCCATCGACCCCGCGGAGGCCAACGTCGAGACGGTCGTCATCCGGCCCGACAACGCGGAAGGCAGCATTCGTCTCGTGATGCGAGACGGAGTGCTGATCGGAGCCTGCTTCCTGGGAGACATTCGCCTATCGGACATCGCCCGCGGCCTCATCGCGAAGCAGGTCCGCCCGCAGGAGCTGCCCGCCGACCACCCCCTCCGCCTGCTGTTCGAAAGGAGATCGCCATGACCCTTCGCGGCTCCAGTCACCTCCCGCTCGCGCTCGCCCTGGCGCTTGCGCTGGCCGGCTGCGGCGGGGCTCCCGGCTCCGCGCCGGCCGCCTCCGACTCGGCCTCGACAGCCTCTGGCGCGCCCTTCGATCACACCTTGTTGGACGACCTGCTGCGCGCCCGCGTGCATGACGGACTGGTGGACTACCAGACGCTGAAGGCGGAGAACAGCGAGGCCTTGCAGGACTACCTCGCCGCGCTGGCGGAGGCCGATCCCGAGGGGTTCGCCGGCCGCGACGACAAGCTGGCCTTCTGGCTGAACGCCTACAACGCGTGCGTCATCGCCGGCGTGGTCGAGCGCTACCCGCTGGCGAGCGTGATGGACGTGGACGAGTTCTTCGAGGAGCCGCGCTGGCACATCGCGGGTCAGGTGCGCTCACTCAACCAGATCGAGAACGAGATCATCAGGCCGCGCTTCCAGGACCCGCGCATCCACTTCGTCCTGGTCTGCGCCGCCCAGAGCTGCCCGCCGCTTCCGTCGCGCGCGATGCAGGCCGCCACCCTGCAAGACGATCTCGACCGCATCACCCGCGCGGCGGTGAACGACACCCGCTACGTGGACATCGACGCCGCCAGAAGAGTGCTGCACGTGACGCGCATCATGAGCTGGTACCATAAGGACTTCGAGGACGAGGCCGGCTCGCTGGAGGCCTATCTTCTCCAGCACCTCGAGGAGCCGGCGCGGTCCCAAGTGCAGGCCGGCGGCTACACCGTCGAGTTCATGGCCTATGACTGGGCTCTGAACGACGCGCCCGCACCCGCCACCAGATGAGCTGGCCGATCAGCAGCGCGTAGACCGGCGTGTATCCCGCCCACAGCAAAGCGTAGCGGACAGCCTCGTCTCCGGGATAGAGCCACCGCGCATAGTACTGGGCGGAGACGGTCAGGCTGAACAGAGCCAGCCCCGGGATCGACCACCAGCACAGGGCCGGAATGAGCCACACCACGTACCACGGCAACGTCGGCGCTCCGATTAATAGCTGCGCGCCGAAGGCCGCGAACACGCAGGCCAGCAAGCTCTCCAGGTCGCCTCTCTGCCGCCGCGTCAGCCACACCACCACCGCCAACACGAGCGCCATGCTGCCCGCGCGGGCCACGGCGAAGTGGTGCAGCGTCACGTGCGCCAGCATTCGGTCGGCGATCAGGAAAAGGCTGGCGTTCGTCTCCCAATGCGCGAGGTAGGCGCTCAGGCCGCCGAACAGGCGCGAGCCCGCCGGCGCGAACGGCGCCAGCAGGACCACGCACGCCAGCGCCACGAGCGCCAGCGCCCGCCACCCCAGGCGGCGCACGAAGAAAGGAATGGTCAGCACCGCGTATCCCTTCGCCATCACCGCCCCGGCCAGCGCGAGGGCGCTTCCTACGCGGCCGCTCTTGCGGCCGCCTTCCTCGCGGCCCCGGCCGGCCAGCGCCAGCGCGGCCAGCAG
>CAZWRO010000085.1:1858-3432 GCA_964635365.1 uncultured bacterium
TCTTGCGGCCGCCTTCCTCGCGGCCCCGGCCGGCCAGCGCCAGCGCGGCCAGCAGCAGGAACAGGCCGAACGCGTCCACGTGCGCTCCCGCCGTCAGCTCCGTCACGGGCAGCGGGCACCAGGCGTACCAGATCACCCGCTCCGGCCGCCGGCCGGTTCGGCGCAGCAGCGCGATGAGCAGCAGCACGCTGCCCATATCGAACAGGGCGAATGACCAACGGAAAGCCTTAGCGTCGGAGTCCCGCACCCGCGCCAATCCCGCAAAGAGCAGCTCGGCCGCCGGCGGGTAGATCGTGGGAATGTGCTTGAAGTTGATGTGCCGCCAGTTCTCATTCCGCAGGTGGCTCACTTCCGGCGCCTCCGGCGCGTGGCGATACGGGCTGATGCCCGCGTTCGTCACCCGACCATCCCACAAATAGCGCCACACATCGGTGGATAGGGGAGGAGTGCGCGCGAGCCCGATCAGCCTCATGGCGATGGCCGCGATTACGATCCACAGCAGCGCCCATCGCGCCAGCCGGCGGGTTCTGGTGACGGCGACCGCGGCGATGACGTAGCACAGCCAGGCCAGGAAGTAACCTCGGAGGAACGCGGGAGCCCAGACGACGCTCTCGGTCTCCGGGCCGGTCGACCACAGCGCGGCCGCCCCGGCCAGGCCTAGCACCACCAGGGCCGGGGAGACCCAGGCGGAGGCCCGGCCGCACGCTGGCTCTACTGGACTTTCGCTCACCGGGCCGCCACCGAACCTAGCTTCGCTTCCCGCGGGCGGCCGAGCGCGACGGCGCTTCCGCCCGCCGGTGGAACTCGGCCTGGAGCTTCCGCGTCATCGTATCCTGCTTCACCGCCTGCAGCACTTTCACCAAGCCCTTCACCCAGCCCGCCAGCGCCACCTCTCCCAGCGCGGCCGTCGCCGGCCGGGCGTCGCCGGCATAATGGTCCGGGTAGTCGGCATACCAAAAGATGCCGGTGAAGGCCTCTTCCGTCGCCTTCAGTCGGCGCTTCGCCCGGCCGCTCTCGTCTCCGGCGCGGTCGAGCTGCACCAGATGCGGGGCGATCACCAGCATGCGGCTCGTCTCCACCTCATCCGCGTGTCCGCCCGTGTCCGTCTTCCGCATCGCCTCCACGCGCCGGGTGACATCCTTCGGCGTGGCCTCTCCCACCACATACACCGCGTAGTCCCGAGGTTGAGCGAGCTGCGTCTGGCAGAAGAAGTTCAGCCAGTTGATGTTCCCCCCGTGGCCGTTCACGATCAGTATCTTCTCGAACCCGTTGCGGCCGATCTCGTCGCACACGTCTTGGAGCAGCGCCGTCAGCAGGTCGGGCTGCACGGCGATGCATCCGGGCTGGTGCTTCGCCTCGTAGATCTGCCCGAAGTAGTAGGACGGAAACACCACCGCGTACTCCTCGGCGGCCGCCCGCAGGGAGGCCGCCCGCGCCGCCATGACATCAGTGCCCAGGGGAAGGTGGGAGCCGTGTTTCTCGATCACTCCAATCGGCAGCACGCAGACGCGCTTCGCCTTCCTCACCGCTGCCGGGAAATCCGAGGCCGTCAGCTCCTCCCACTGCGTGGGCAG
>CAZWRO010000085.1:3532-8744 GCA_964635365.1 uncultured bacterium
ACCGGGCGACCATCTGGCAGTTCAGCTGAGGCCCGTGTATTCGGTGAGGATAAACGTTGGACTGCGCCAACCATCCAGGAGTAGACGCACCGTATCAGTGCTACCGCTGCCAGAAGGCAATCTGCGTCGACTGTGAGACCAAGCGGGACGGAATGTCCATTTGTCTCAACTGCGTAGCGGAGATCCGGCAGCGCGTTCAGGCCCAATATGAGGCCGAGACCCGCGCCATCAACTATCCCGGAGCCTTCTTCAACGGTTCAGTGGCCGCGCTGGGAATGGGCTTTCTCTGGTCGCAGCTTGCGGTCTGGGGCGAATCGGGGTTCTCCGTGGGAGCCGCCGTGCTCGGCGGAGTCGTCGGATACGCCGTGAAGTGGGGGGCCGGGGAGAAGCGCAGCCCCGCCCTTCAGCAGACGGCCTCCATCTTGGCTCTGGTGGGCATCGTGTTGGCCAATTTCCTCATTCTGCTCCGAACCGGCGGTGGCTCGGCCGTCGGCGCCCCGAGCTTCGATTCCGCCTTCCTGGCCGCCCTCTACGCCTTTCCAGTCTATCTGAGCTCCCTGGGGCCGCTGGATTGGCTGTTCTGGGCGCTCGGCGTGGCCGTCGCCTACTGGCTCCCCCACGTTCGCTCCCTTCCTCGGCAAGCGTCAAAGACGCCGATCTGATCCCCGACCCAGGCCTTCTTGTAAGGCCAATTCGAAATGCGGTATCTCATGGTGGGCGGCCTTCCAAGTAGGCTGCCAACAGGGGACAGTAACCCCCCCACCACCCATAGGCGCCCCGGCGACCGCCTCCGCTGGGGCGCCGACCTTTCGCCCCGCGCCCCGCAGGAAGTGGCCGCGTCGGGAAGAATCTCGCATCCAAAGGCCAGGAGATAGTAACTCGGCCCAAAAGGGCCAGGAGGTAGTAAATGGAAGTGCAGGTCGCCTTCCCCTCGGAAGGTGAAATCATCTTCGGCGTGCTTCACCTTCCCGAGCAGGTCCCCGCCCCCGGCCTCGTCATGTGCCACGGCTTCACCGGCCACAAAGCGGAGACCCATCGCCTCTTCGTCAACACCGCCCGCGACTTCTGCGAGCACGGCCTGGCCGTGTTGCGATTCGACTTCCGCGGGTCCGGCGACAGCGCCGGCGAATTTCGAGAGATGACGGTCTCGCGCGAGATCACCGACGCGCAAGCCGCCTTCGATTTCCTGGCCTCCCGCTCCGAAGCAGACCCCAAACGCCTGGCCGTGCTCGGCCTCAGCCTCGGCGGATGCGTCGCCGCCTGCCTCGCCGGCCGGGAGGAGCGACTCCGCGCCCTCGTGCTCTGGGCGGCCGTCGCCCATCCGGGGAGCCAGTTCCAGGAGCGCGCGGCGGCCTTCGGCGAGGCCGACGTGCTCGACTACCAGGGATGGGAACTGGGGCGCGGCTTCATGGAGGACCTCCGAAACCTCCACCCCCTCGAAGAGGTGAAGAACTACCGCGGCCCGAGCCTGGTCGTCCACGGGTCGCGCGACGAGTCGGTCTCCCCCTCCGATGCCTCCGACTACCGCATCGCCCTCGGCGGGGGCTGCCGGCTGGTGTCCATTCGCGGCGCCGATCACGTCTTCTCTAGCCTTACCTGGAAGTCGGAGGCCATCGGCGAGTCGCGCCGGTTCCTGCTCGAAGCCTTGCAGGTCGGCGGGTGAGCCGGCTCCGCACCGTCGCCGTCGAAGAGCCGCACGGGAGGTGTCTGTGGACAAGCAGTTTCAAACCTTGGAGAGCCTGATAGAGGCCCTGCAAGCGCGCGGGGTCAGTCGGGTCGAGCTGGCCGGCAAGGTCGCCACCACCGTCAGCCCGGGCGGCCACCCGATATCCTTCCGCGGTAGGGTGATCGTCTCGGCCGATCTCGGCCAGGGCGAGCGTGCCGAGTACGTCGAGCAGGTGAGACCTCACGTCACCCACAACGAAGCCGCCGAGGTGCCGGTGGAGGAGGAGCGAGCGGCCGAGCTGCAGCAGGCCCAGCGCGCTCTCGCCCGACAGCTCCGGGCCTATCGGGGCGAATACGAAGGTGTCATGGACGCCGCCCGCTCCGGGCTCGTGCAGCGGCTACAGGCCGCCGGCCTGTCCATCGCCGAGTCGGAGGAATAGACGGCGCCATGCGAATCACGATAGCCGTCCACGGCCACCTAAAGCGCACCTCCGCCGTCGGCACCGACGAACTTACCTTCGCCGTGCCGGACGCCGGCGGCCTGCGCATCCGAGACCTGCTCGAAACCCTCAACATCTTCGAGGAGGAGATCAAGCACGTGGAGCTCAACGGAAAGCGCGCCCGCATGGACGCCGGCCTGCGGGGCCGCGTCCGGCTCGAGTTCTTCCCGAAGAGCAGGTAGCGCGCTTGCCTCACCACCCCACCGCGTAGCTCGGATCCCGCGGCGACGCGGCGCCGGAAATCAACCCGGTATCCGGGTCGAACTCGATCCCCAGCACGGCGCCATTCACCCAGTCGCCGACCACTTCGACGGTGTGCCCGCGCGCCTCCAGCGCCTTCCGCACCTCCTCCGCGATCCTACCCTCGACCGCCATCACGCCGGGCCTCTCCTCCCGCGGGTAGAAGGAGTTGCGGAAGTGCATGCTGTGGAAGGTCGGCGCGTCGATCGCCGCCTGAAGGTCCCTCCCGAAGTCCACGCGGTTCAAGAAAAACTGCAGCGTCCACTGGTCCTGACAGTCCCCCCCGGGCGTGCCGAACACCATGTGCGGCCGCCCCTCTTTCGTCACCAGCGACGGCGTCAGCGTCGAGCGCGGCCGCTTCCCCGGCTGCACGCAGTTGGGGTGATCCGCCTCCAGCATGAACATCTGCCCCCGCGTGCCCAGCGGGAAGCCCAGTCCCGGCACCACCGGCGAGGTGGCGAACCAGCCGCCGCTCGGGGTGATGGAGATCATGTTCCCCAAACGGTCGACGGCATCGCATTGCGTCGTATCGCCCCGATGAGTCGTCGGCCAATCGACGTTCTCTGCTGGGCCCGAAGGCCGCTCTCTCCGTCGGCTCGGCGCGCCGCCGCCGGGGCGATCATCCAGCGACGCCCGCCCCGCGTCGATCAACCTCCGGCGCTCCTCCGCGTACTCCTTCGAGAGCAGGCGGTCGAGCGGAACCTCCACGAACTCCGGGTCGCCGTAATAGGCCTCCCGGTCGGCGAAGGCCAGCTTCGCCGCCTCGATCACGGTGTGGATGTAGTCGGGCTGGTTGTGCCCCATCGCTTTCAGGTCGAACCCCTCCAGCAGATTGAGCTGCTGCAAGAACACCGCGCCCTGGCACCAGGTGTTGCACTTGTGCACTGTAAGGCCGCGATAGTCCGTCGCCAGCGGTCGCTCCACCTTCGCCGCATAGCAGGCGAAGTCGTCTTCCGTCAGCCGCGCCGCGTGCGCCTTCCCGCTGGCGTCCATCACCTCCGTCGCCCGGGCGAAACGTACGATCTCCTTCGCGATCTCGCCGCGGTAGAAAACGTCCCTCGCCGCCCGCAGCGCGCCCACGCGATCCTTGCTCCCGGCCTTTCGTTCCGCCTCCACCAGCAGCCCCAGGGCCGCCGCCCAGTCCGGCTGCCGGAAGATCTCCCCGACCTCCGGAGCCCGGCCGCCGGGTGCGAAGACCTCCAGGCTGCTGGGATAGCGCTCCTTCCAGCGCGCCAGGTTGGTCTCGATCGCGGCCCTCAGCTTCCCATACATGGGGAAGCCCTCCGCCGCCAGCTCCCGCGCGGGGGCCAACACCTCCGCCAGCGGCAGCGTCCCGAACACGGCCAGCGCGGTGATATACGAGTCCACCGCCGCCGGCACCACCGCCGGCAGAAAACCGTCGCCCGGTATCCACTCCAAGTCAAGCTGCTTGAAGTAATCCAGCGTCGCCGCCGCGGGCGCCGTTCCGTTACCGTTGATGGCGAAGGACCGCGCCTTCTCCGCGGAGTAGATCAAGATCGGCGCCTCGCCCGCGATGCCGTTCGCGTGTGGCTTCAGCACCGCCAGCGCGAACCCGGAGGCCACCCCCGCGTCGATCGCGTTGCCCCCCGCCTCCAACATCCGCAGACCCGCCTGCGCGGCCAGGTAGTGCCCCGCCGTCACCACCCCATGAGTTCCCTGTATCACCGGTCGCGTCGTGAATCCCGTCACGTTTCCGCCTCCTATCCCAAGCGCTTCTGAAATCGGGCCGCGCTCAGCCCGAAGATTGCACCGCCCAGCGCGGCCAGCGCCGCCACCTGGGGCCACAGCACCGCCATTCCCACTCCCCGCAGAAAGACGCCGCGCACGATCTCCACGAAATATCGCAGCGGTATCGAGTACGTCACCCACTGAATCACCCGCGGCATATTCTCGATGGGGAACATGAACCCCGACAAAATCACCGACGGCATAATCACGAAGAAGGCCGTCAGCATCGCCTGCTGCTGGCTGCGCGACACCGTGGATATGAACAGCCCCAGGCCCAGCGTCGTCAGCAGGAACAGCATCGCCAGCGCCAGCAGCAGCGCGACGCTCCCCGCCACTGACACGCCGAACCAGTAGCGCGCCACCACGATGATCGAGCACACATCCACCATCCCTATCACCGCGAACGGCGCCGTCTTGCCGAGCATCAGCTCCCAGGGCCGAATCGGCGTCACCACGAGCTGCTCCAGCGTGCCCGTCTCCCGCTCCCGCACGATCGCCATCGCCGTCATCGCAATCATCACCGTCGCCAGGATCATGCAGATCACGCCCGGCACCATGTAGTTAACACTTCGCAGATCCGGATTGTACCAGACGCGCGGCTGCTGCTCTATCGGCGCCCGCGCGGCCAGCCCCGGCTCCCGCGCCCGCGCGTAATGCGCCAGCAGGCGCGCCGTGTACCCGGCCGCCACCCCCGCCGAGTTCATGTCGGTCCCGTCCACTATCACCTGGAGCGACGCGGTCTCGCCCCGCGCCAGCCGCTTCGAGAAATCGTCGGGAATGTACAGCCCCATCAGCGCCCGGCCGGACTCGATCGGCCCTCGCACCTCGCTCGGAGAGTCCACTCCCGCCAGCAGGTCGAAGTACCCCGAGCGCTCGAAGCTGGCCACCAGCTCGCGGCTGTCGGCCTGGCGGTCGCGATCGCACACCACCAGCGGGACATGCTTGATGTCGAGCGTCACCGCGTACCCGAAGATGAAGAGCTGCAGGAGGGGCGCGAACACCAGCGCGGCCATCATCCGCCGATCCCGGCGAAGCTGCCGCAGCTCTTTTCGGATCAA
>CAZWRO010000086.1:0-8688 GCA_964635365.1 uncultured bacterium
CGGACGCCGCGGCCGCTTCCTCGCCTGCTCCGCCTTCCCCAAGTGCAAGAACACGCGCCCTCTCCCCGAAGAAGAAGCCAAGCTCGCCAAGCTCGCCGAAGGCCAGACCTGCGATAAGTGCGGTAAACCCATGGTCGCCCGCCAGGGCCGCTGGGGAGTCTTCCTCGGCTGCACCGGCTATCCCGAGTGCAAGGGCATCAAACGCCTGCCGAAAGAGACCTGAGCCGGCGTTCGCGGATGGTCGCCGCGAGAGCCAAGGGGGAACTGGGGTCTCTGCCGAACCCGATGTGCGGAGGATGGTGACTGTGACGAACTGCTCCGCGCCTAACGATCGGCCTCGCTCCGCGTCCGGATTGGTCTGGCCCGTCCTCGCGCTCCTCCTCTGCCTCGTCTCCGCCATCCCCCTCATCTTCCTAGGGACCCATCGGTTGGGGCCGTCGAAACCGACCCCGGCAGCCTCCGGAGGGAACGTCGTGACGAAGATGTTCTTCGCCTTCGCGGGGATGATTCTTGAGCAGGCTCCGGACAGCGCTCCTGCCTACGACCGAGAGGACGCCTGGACGAAGACTCTCCTCGCCTTCGCGCACATAACGGTTGAGAAGCATCCGGACAGCGCTCCTGCCTACGACGATCTGGGCGGGATGCAGAATGAGGCCGGAGACTACCGTTCGGCCATTCAGTCATACGCGCGTGCCGTCCAGCTCGAGCCCGACATGGTCTCTGCCTACATCGGGATGGGCGATGCTCTCTCCCAGTTGGGCAGATGGCGCCAAGCTATCTCTGTCTATCAGCAGGCGCTCGTCTACCAGCCGGACTACGCTTACACTCACGCCGTCTTGGGCTGGGCTTACGCAGAGGAAGGCAGCTCCCTCGAGGCTGAGAATCACTATCGCGAGGCGATCAGATTGGCCGCCAACTATGTCTGGGTCTACGACACGTTGATCGCCCTCCTCAAGGAGCAAAACCGCTGGGCGGAGGCGGCGGAGATCTACGGGGAACGCATCGAGCTCGCTCCCGATGACCCCTCCCTGCACCAGGACTTGGCCGAATATCTGTACCTCTCAGGACGCTTGGGGGAGGCGCTGGATGCCCTTGAGGAGGCGGCCCGACTGGCCCCACAAGACGAGCACATTCGCTCCCAGCGGGATGTCGTCAAATCGGAGCTAGCTGCGCGAAATGCCCCCCCGAGCGCCGAGACTCCCGCGGACTCGCCTCCCTCGAGGTAGCTCCTCGCCGCACCCCCTGGCCCTACGGCGCGTCCAGTGGCACGTTCAGATCGTAGTGGCTCAACTCGCCTTCGGTCAGCATCGCGCGGGAGTCCTCAGCGATCCGTCCGTAGATCCGCGCGCCGGATAGGGCGAAGCCCAGCACCACCAGAGAGAGCACGGCCCCAACCGGCAGTAGTATCGCGAGCAGCGTCCCGGTATACTGGCCGGCGAAACCGGCTCTGCGCGCGTTCGAACGGCGCCGCTGTTTCACAACGACGACCGCGACCGACAGCACGAGCAGTGGTATCCCGAAAAACGCGAAGTAGTCTCCCCAGGCAGGGCACATCCACGCCAGCGGCACGAACTCTTCCGGGTTCCTCGACGCGGCCGAAAGCCGCTCACCCCCTGGACCGAACAGGCCCGCCAGGTAGACAACCACAAGCACCCCGTAGACAATGACGAACCAGCCCACGCGCGTCCACCTGATTGGCGTCACCTGCTTTCGACATCTCCTGAGGACCCCGGCCACAGCCCCACCTAGGGCGATCACGGCCAGGAGTACGAGGAAGGCCCGTGTCGCCTGCTCTGAGCCGAATCGGAGCGCCGACTCCCGGTAAACTACCTTCGAGTCCCGCCAGACGACGTCCCGCGTCTTCTCATGCCACGCCCCTTGCGTCGCCGCCAGAGTGACGATGTTCTCGATCAGTTTGCTATCTCCGTGCGCCCGAAGATAGGCGGGGGGGTATCTTTCGACCTCTGCCTGCCTTCCTTCGGTCGCATCGCTGCCTTCAGCCGCGCGGTCGGGAAGCGGGTAGATCGCGCCCCACCCCCATATGGTCCAGCCGCTGATCCCATCCGGGATGCCTCCACACCCCGCCAGCATAAGTCGGCCGAGATGCATCATCGACAGCCGCAGGCTTATCGCTTCCTCCATATCACCTCGCTGCTCGGCCAGAACCGAGAATCCCATCGCTACTATGGTAAGCTGGCGAAGCTTCCCCCCGAACATAATCTGAGGATCGGCCGAATAGAACGCATGCCGCGCCGCCACCTCCGCCGGCACAGCAGCCGATGCCGCTCGATAAGCTGCGCTGCAAATATCGCCGCGGTAGAGGTCGAAGGTGTCCGTATTGAGGGCCGCTCGCAGTAGCCCCAGCGCGGTCTGATCCTCGTGATCGACGAACGCGACATACGCCTGCAGGTACATGATTGCTGCATTCCCCTCCTCCACCTTGGCAGCGCGGTCGAGCGCCTCTCCAGCCTTGCGCAGCCGCTCTCGTTGCGATTGGCGCAGGTAAGGCTCATGGTACTGGAGCTCCCAACTGAGGCCGTCAGAGCCAAAAAACGCGTTTATCTCCTCCCGCTCGAGCGGCACCTCCTCGAGCGCGAGGCCGGCGAAGAACACGTGGGGTGCCGCGCTCGTCGGGTTCAGCTCCGCTGCGCGTTGGTAGTATGACTCCAAGCTCCCCATAGGTTCCCTTTCGAACCACCTCTCCGACAGCGCGGCCAGCCATACGTCTGGATCATCGGGGCGCGACTCCGCCAGCGCGCGGTAGTCGACGCTATAGACCTCCGGCCGGAGCGTCCCTATCGCCCAGAGTCTCAGATCCGGCTGCGATGCCAGCGTCGCGCACACGCCAACGATAAGCACCAGAGATAGCGCAGAGAGTCGCATAGCTGCATCCCCCCCGAGCCTTTCGCACACGCGCTCCCTATCTCCTTCCCGCCCGCGCCGCGGCGGCCCGAGAGACCCGTTTGCCGTCCCTCCCTTGACACTGCCAAAGTGCCAATGCTATCATCGCCCAACATTCCACCGAGAGGCTGAGATCAGATCGTGAGCGCGAGCGATGGATACCGAGTCGCAGTCGTGGGCGCGCGCGCCGTCGGGCGTGAGATGCTCCGCGTCCTGCGTCAGCGCAACTTCCCCACCACCAGTCTGCGCGTCTTCGCCACCCGCGAGCGCCCCATCTCAGTGGACGACGAGACCTATCAGGTCGAGGTGATCGACGAAGCCGCCTTCGACGAAATCGATATCGCCTTCTTTGCCGGCGGAGACGAGCGCGAGGGCCACTTCGGCCCCGTCGCCGCGCAGCGCGGCGCCGTCGTCATCGACAACGGAGACGCCTTCCGACTGGATCCCGAAGTTCCCCTCATCGTGCCCGAGGTCAACCCCGAGGCCCTGCGAGGGCACGACAATCTCATCGCCAACCCCAATTGCTCCACCATCCAGTTCGTAGTCGCACTCAAGCCACTCCACGACGCGGCCCGCCTCCGGCGGGCCGTTGTCGCGACCTATCAGGCCGTGTCCGGACGCGGCACCTCCAAACAGGGCAGCGACCCCGTCGAGCAGCTTCGCCTCGAGATGGCCGCCATCAGCGAGCGCCTCGCTTCCGTGGCCGAGTCGGGCCCTCCGAGCGAGAGGCTCGACGCCGTCATTTCCGCCGTCTCCGAGGGCGCCGAGAAGGTGGTGACCGATCCCACCCTCTTCCCACATCCCATCGCCGGCAACGCCATCCCGCAGATTTCGGGCTTCCGCGAGGACGGTTACTCCAAGGAAGAGATGAAGCTCGTCTTCGAAACCCGCAAGATACTCGGCGAGCCCGACCTGCCCATCACCGCCACCACCGTGCGCATACCCGTCTTCAACGGGCACGGCGAGGCCGCGAACCTCGAGTTCGAACGTCCCCTCTCGGCCGACCAAGCGCGGGAGATTCTCTCCCGCTCGCCGGGAGTAACCGTGATCGACGACCCGGCCCAGGCGCGCTACCCCACGCCGCTTTTCAGTTCCGGCAAAGACGACGTCTTCGTCGGGCGCATCCGGCAGGACCCGACGGTTCCTCATGGGCTCAACCTCTGGATCGTCTCCGACAACCTGCGCAAGGGCGCCGCGCTAAACGCGGTTCAAATCGCGGAGAAGATCATCGAGATGGACCTCCTGCCCGCGCGGAAGTGAGACCGCTACCACCATGAAAGTCGTCGTGCAAAAATTCGGTGGCACCTGTGTCGATTCCGAGCCCAACCAGCTCATCACGGCCGAGCGCATCATGGAAGCCCGCGACAGCGGGCTGTACCCCGTGGTCGTCATCTCGGCCATGGGCCGCGAGGGCCAGCCCTACTCCACGGTCGAGCTCGTAAAGACCGTCCGCAGCATCAACCCCAACATCCAGCCGCGGGAGCTGGACCTCCTCATGTCCTGCGGCGAGATCATCTCCACCGTCGCCATGGCCCACCTCCTCCGCACCAAGGGCTACGAAACTATCGCCCTCAGCGGCGGCCAAGCCGGTCTCGTCACCGACGAGTACTATGGCCACGCCCACATCGTTCGCATCAAGCCCGGCCTGGTGCTAGACGCGCTGCAGGACGGCCACATGGTCTTCGTGGCCGGCTTCCAGGGGAACACCGAGAATCACCAGATCACCACCCTGGGCGCCGGCGGCAGTGACTACACCGCCGTTGCCCTCACCCGCATCATCGACGAGACTGAAAAGCTTCCCTTCGGTGAAGACCTGGTCGCCGAGCCCCTGCAGGTCTTCAAGGAAGTCGACGGCGTGATGACCGCCAATCCCACGACTCTCCACGGAATCGACAGCGCCGCCGCCCAGACCATCGCGCAGCTTACCTACGACGAGTGCGTCGCCATGTCGCGCCTCGGCGCCGAAGTGCTCCAGCACCAGGCCGCCGAGATGGCGCGCAAGCATCGCATCGCCCTCATCGTCAGGAACTTCCGCCAGTCCGAGAACCCCGGCACTCAGGTCGGCGCCGTCACGGCCCCCGTCAAGGAAGACCGCGCCACCGCCGTCGCCGATCAGCCTGCGCTCCTGGTGTTCGACCTCAACCTCGACGACGCTCGCCTTCCTCTCCAGATCGCCGAGCGGCTGGGTCGCGCCCGACTCACCTACTACCAGGCGCGCACCCCGGGAGCCAGGGCCCGCTTCGCCATCAGACCCCTCAAGTACCGCGACGTCGGCGCCATCGTCCGCCAAATCCTGAACTCTCGCAACGTCTCCGCCGAGATCCAGGAGGGCGACCTGGCTCTGGTGTCAGTCGTCGGCGAAGCCCTCCGGCAGCGTCTGGACGAGTGGGATGAGCAGGCCGAACGAGTGCTCTCCGACGCCCGCATCGAGATCCACGGAAAGGGCAGAGACGAGATCAGCCTCTCCTATCTCGTTCCCGAGCAGCAGCGGAAGAACGCGGTGGGCTTGCTCCACGAAGCGCTCGTACTGTAGACGACAAGTCAAAGCACCGGGAGGATAGCCGCGTGGCCTTTCAGCCCAAAGGCGTCTTCGCTCCAAACATCACCCCATTCTCCGCCCAGAAGGTGGACGAGCCGGCGCTCCTCAAGGTGCTGGACTACCTCATCGAAGGCGGCGTAAGCGGCCTCGTCCCCTGCGGCACCACGGGCGAGTCAGCCACCCTCACCTACGAAGAGCATCGCCGCGTCGTCGAGCTCACCATCAAGCACGTCGCCGGCCGCGTTCCCGTTATCGCTGGCACCGGCTCCAACAGCACGGCCGAGGCCATCGCCCTCACCAAGCACGCCGAAGACGCCGGCGCCGACGCCGCCCTCCTCATCTGCCCCTACTACAACCGGCCCAGTCAGGACGGCCTCCTAGCCCACTTCACACAAGTCGCCGAGGCCACCGCCCTGCCCCTCATAGTCTATAACATCCCCAAGCGCACCGGCGTCAACATGGAGGCCGCCACCACCGTAAAGCTCTCCCGCCTCCCCAACATCGTCGGCGTCAAAGAGGCCAGCGGCGACCTCAACCAGGTCACCGAAGTGCTTCGCCTCGCCGCTCCCGGCTTCGCCGTCCTCAGCGGCGACGGGCACCTTACTTTCTCCATCTGCGGCCTCGGCGGCGTCGGCGGCATCTTGGCCGAGGCCCATATTCTCCCCCGAGAATGGCTCCGCATGGTCGAACTCATCGCCGCCGGCAACCTCGAGGAGGCCCGCGCAATTCACTTCCGCCTCCTGCCCATGTGCCGCGCCCTCTTCCTGGAGAGCAATCCGGCGCCCGTCAAGGCGGCCCTGGAGTTGCTCGGCGTCGCCTCCGCCGAAATGCGCATGCCGCTTCTGACGGCCAGCCACAACTGCCGCGAAGTGCTGCGCGAGGAGCTACAGAAGCTTGGCCTCCTCTGACGCCGCCGCAGTCGAAGACCTGCACGACCAGATCCGCCGCTGCCGACGGTGCCAGCTCAGTCGATCTCGCACCAAGGCCGTACCGGGAGAGGGCTCCCTCGAAGCGTCCGTCATGTTCGTGGGCGAAGCCCCGGGCGGCGATGAAGATCGCCAGGGCCGCCCCTTCATCGGCCCCGCCGGCCGCCTGCTCACGAATCTGCTCCGCACCATCGGCATCGACCGCAAAGACGTCTTCATCACCAACATCGTCAAGTGCCGCCCGCCCAACAACCGCGACCCCCTCCCCGAGGAGATCGAGGCCTGCAACGAATACCTGTTGACTCAGATCGCCCTCATCACTCCCAAAGTCATCTGCACCCTCGGCCGTTTCGCCGGCCAGACCCTCGTCGACCCGAAGCTCGCCATCAGCCGCGACCACGGCAAAGCCACCCGGCTCAGCGGCATCCTCTACGTCCCGCTCTACCACCCGGCGGCCGCCCTCCACCAGGCGCGGCTCATCGACACCCTGGAGTCCGACATGCGCCGGCTCAAGACCATCCTGCATCAGGAGCTTGCCGATGCGGCCGGGCCCGCCGCCGCCGGCGGCAGAGGCGCCCGAGATGGCTAGACTCGTATCCCTGCATCTGGATACCCTCGGCCCCGCCTCCTTGGAGCAGAAGCTCTACGCCGCCGTCACCGCCGGCTTCCCCGCCGTCGGCCTCTCAGAGTCGGAGATGGCCGAGCATGGCGACGAGGGCATAAAAGAGCTTCGGCTCAACGACCTCGACGTCGCCGAAATCGTCGGCCTCTCCGGATGGATGGACGACGACAGAAACTCCCGGCTCATAGCCTTCGCGCGCGCCGAACGCGCCTTCGCGCTGGCCGCCGAGGTGAACGCCTCCGTCGTCGTCGCCTGGTGCCCTCCCCGGCTCATCGATCCCCTGCTGGCGGCCCGGGAGTTCGCCCAGCTCTGCCGGGTGGCCGAGCCCTACGGCGTCCGCATCGGCCTCGAATTCATCAGCCACCGCGAGTATGTGAAAGACCTCGCCGGCGCCTGGGAAATCGTGGAGGTGGCCGGCGCCGACAACGGAGGCCTCGCCATCGACCTCTTCCACTTCCATGTTAGCGGGTCCACCCCGCTGATGCTGGAGTCCGTCCCCGGCGAGAAGATCTTCCTCGTCCAGGTCAGCGACTGCCCCGACCTTCCTCGCCACGAGCTGCACGACCGGCAGCGCGTCTACCCGGGAACCGGCGAGCTCGCACTCGAACCACTCCTCGCACTGCTGGCGCAAAAAGGCTATTCCGGATACTATTCACTCGAGCTGCACAACGAAGACTACTGGCAAGAAGACCCCATCATCGTCGCCCGCGAGGGTCTGCGCTCCATGCGCCGGCTCGACATCACATGAGGAGACATCACGCCATGAACCAGAACGTTGCCGGCGAGCTGAAGATCATCTGCGACAAAATACGCACCGAATTCGACGCCATAGACGCCGCTCGCGAGCGCGGCCTGACCCTCTCGCGGGAGGTAATCCGCAACAGCGCAAACGCCATTCGCGCCGTCCACCGCGGCGAGTTCGAAGAGGCCCAGGTGCTCATGAAAAAGAACGCCGAGCTCCTCAAGGAAGTGGACGAGGCCCTCAAGGCGCACCCGCGCATCTACCACGCCGGCTTCGTGCACGACGCCCAGAAAGAGCACGCCGAGGCCCACCAGACCTATGCCCTCATCCACGGCGATCCCCTGCCCGACCCGGACGACCTCGGCGTCGGCTATCCCGCCTACCTCAACGCCTTGGGCGAAGCCGTAGGAGAGCTCCGCCGACACGCCCTCGACCGCATGCGCCACCGCGAGGCCGAGTGGGGCGAACAGATTCTCGAAGTGATGGATGAAATCTACCACGCCATGGCGACCTTCGACTACCCTGGCGCTGTCTCCGGCGGCCTCAAGCGTACCGCCGACGTCACCCGCTCCCTCATCGAGCGCACCCGCGGCGACGTCACCAACGCCATCCGCCAGCAGCAGCTCGAATCCGCCCTCGCCAACCTCGAAACCCGCCTCAACAACGACAAGTAAACACGCATCGACCGGCCCTCCCGCGGCCCCGTCCGCCGCCGGCGTCGCCTCCCCCCGCGCCTGTAACTCCTAACAGACGGCGGGAAGCCTAGTAGGGGAGCCCCTCTGTGGGCTCCCGCACCCGATGGCGTTGCCTCGGTAGCGTGCTGTCTATCCTGAGCGAGGTCGCAGGGCGGGGCCATTCCATCCGCGACCCTCGGCGTTCACCGGCGGAATACCCGGCCGTTGCCGTCGCCTCCCCCCGCGCCTGTAACTCCTAACAGACGGCGGGAAGCCTAGTAGGG
>CAZWRO010000087.1:0-3144 GCA_964635365.1 uncultured bacterium
TGCGACGGCGCCGCGGGCGCCTCCTGATGCGACGGCGCCGCGGGCGCCTCCTGATATGACTTCTCTTCGCTCACTTCTTCTCACGCAAGGCGTCGGCCACCACGAATTCCTGGAGAGGATAGTAAGGCACCATGTTCTCCTCCAGCCAGGCGAGGGCCTTGACCGGCGGCAGGCCCCAGCGAGTGGGGCACGTGGAGAGCACCTCCACAAGGGCGAAGCCCAAGCCGTCGAGCTGGGCCTGAAAGGCCCTGCGGATGGAGCGCTTGGCCTGGCGGACCAGGCGCGGATTGGTCACCGACACCCTAGCGATATAGGCCGGTCCTTCGAGGACGCTGAGCAGCTCGCAGATGCGCAACGGGTTGCCGGCGACTTCCGGGTCTCGGCCATACGGCGTGGTGGTCGTCTTTTGCCCCGGCAACGTGGTGGGGGCCATCTGGCCGCCCGTCATTCCGTAGACTGCGTTATTGATGAAGATGATGCTGATCTTCTCCCCGCGGGCGGCGGCGTGGATGGTCTCTGCAATTCCGATGGAAGCGAGGTCGCCATCGCCCTGGTAGGTGAACACGAACAGGTCGGGCCGCACGCGCTTGACGCCGGTGGCGACCGCCGGGGCGCGCCCGTGGGCGGCCTCGATCATGTCGCAGTCGAAGTAGTTGTAGGCGAACACCGCGCAGCCAACGGGGGCTACGCCCACCGTGCGCTCGGCCAGCTCAAGCTCGTCCATTACCTCGGCCACCAGGCGGTGGACTATGCCGTGCGTGCAACCCGGGCAGTAATGCATCCGCACTGGGAGCAGAGCCTTGGGTCGGTCGAAGATAACGCGCGGCTGAGCAGCAGCTTCCTCAGTCATCCCTGGCTCTCCTCGGCAAGGCGCTCGATCTCGCGCAGCACCTCCGCGGGAGTGATGACTACCCCTCCCGTGCGGCCGTAGAATCGTACCGGGCAGTGCCCTTCGACCGCCAGCCGCACATCCTCCACGAACTGGCCCGTGCTGAGCTCGACCACCCAGATGGCTCGCACGCGATCCGCCAAAGCCGCAATTTCTTTGGAGGGGAACGGGTAGAGGCTGATCGGGCGGAACAGTCCGACCCGAATCCCGGCCGCCCGAGCTTGGGCGATGGCCGTGACGGCGACGCGGGCGGCGGTGCCGTACGCCAGTACCGCGATCTCCGCCTCCTCCAGGTCCTCCGCTTCGTACCGCACGTCCCGCACGGCGGCTTCGTCGTAGCGCGCCTGAAGGCGCAGATTCACTTCCTCCAGGTCCGACGGCTCAATGTACAACGAGTTAACGATGTTCCGCGGTCGCCCTTGGGCGCCCGTTGTGGCCCACTCCTTGGCGGGGAGCGCAGCCGGGTCAACCACCTCTTCAGGAATCACGACAGGCTCCATCATCTGCCCCAGTATGGCGTCGCCCAGCACCAAGACCGGATTGCGGTAACGGTCCGCTATCTCGAAGGCCTCTCGCGTCAGGTCGTAAAGCTCCTGCACCGACCAGGCGGCGAGAACTAAGGTGCGATAGTCGCCGTGCCCGCCGCCCTTCACCGCCTGGAAGTAGTCGGCCTGGGCGGGCGCGATGTTCCCCAGACCGGAGCCGCCACGCATGATGTTCACGATCACGCACGGAAGTTCTGACTGCGCCAAGTAGGAAATTCCCTCTTGCTTCAGGCTGATGCCGGGGCTGGACGAGGTGGTCATCACCCGTACTCCGGCGGCGGAGGCGCCGTACACCATGTTGATGGCGGCCACTTCGCTCTCGGCCTGGAGGAAGACCCCTCCGACCTTCGGCATATGCGCCGCCATATAGTCCGGAATCTGGTTCTGTGGGGTGATGGGATAGCCGAAGTAAGCGCGGCAGCCGGCATCCATGGCCGCCTGAGCTACGGCTTCATTGCCCCGCATCAGCAGACGTTCGCCGCGAGGGACAGTCATTGGTCTTATCCGCACACTTCCTTGCCCGCGGCCGGCGTCACAAGAGGACGAGGTTGTCGCGGTGGATCGCCTCGTCGAAGTCGCGATGCCCTAGCCGCTTCGATATATCCTTCGACTTGCAGCCTATAATTCTTCTAAGATCGGAGGAGGCATAGTTGACGAGCCCACGGGCGATCTCCCGCCGGCCTTCCCTCTCCGCGATAACGGATACCACGTCTCCGGCCTCGAAATCGCCTTCCACTTCGGTGACGCCCACCGGAAGAAGGCTCTTGCCACCTTCCAACAGCGCTTTGGAGGCCCCCTCGTCGACTATCAGCTTCCCGCTGCTGACGGCCGCATACGCCATCCACCGTTTGCGAGACCGCATCTTGGCCGATTTGGGGATGAAGATCGTCCCGATATCCTCGCCCGCCATGATGCGGCGGATGACGTTCGGCTCTCGCCCGTGAGCGATCACCATGATGACACCCGCGTTCATCGCCAGCTTGGCCGATTCCACCTTGGTCCTCATTCCACCGCGCCCCGCGAGGCCGGCCGAGTCCATGGCGGCCTGCTCCATCTCCGGCGCGATCTCCCGCACTACCGAGACCAACTCTGCGTTCGGATCGCGGTTCGGATCGCCGTTATAGTAGCCAGCGACGTCGGAGAGGGAGAGCAGGAGGTCGGCCTCCAGCTTGGAGGCGACGACCGCGGCCAGTCGGTCGTTCTCGCCGATCTGAACCCCCTCCGCCGATACCGAATCGTTCTCATTCAGCACCGGCACCACGCGGTACTCGTTCAGCAGCGTGTTCAGGGTGTTTCGGAGGTGCAGGTAGCGCCGGAAGCTCGACAGCTCGAGTTGGGTGAGGAGCACCTGTGCTATCGGCTGGCCGAACTGCCCGAAGATCTCCCGGTATCGCCACATGAGTTCGATCTGGCCCACCGCGGCGCTCGCCTGACGCGCTGGCAGGTCCAGGCTCTGATGCTTTATGCCGAGGTGAGTCCTGCCGGCGCGGATGGCCCCGCTGGTCACCAGCACGACCTGCTTCCCCTCCCGGCACAGCTCCACAACTTGCTCGGCCAGATGGGTGAGCTGAGCCTCGTCTACCGTGCCCTGCTCGGCGGTCACCACTTTGGAGCCAAGCTTGATGATAATTCGGGAGGCGTCTCTTAGCCGGGAACGGGTGACGGCCACCATCGCGACCTCGACCTCAGCGAGATTGTATCACTTCGCCT
>CAZWRO010000087.1:3244-8580 GCA_964635365.1 uncultured bacterium
ATGAAATGCGCGCTACAGGCCGATGCGGGGCCGGCGCCTACGGCTCAGCCTGTGGGCCACTTGCTCGGCGGTGGACACGGCGGAGGGCGCCTTCGCCTCCGGCCGGCGATCCTCCACCGGTGCTGGCTCCCGGGCCCCGACCGGCTGGGTGGGTGCGGATGATTCACGGCCCAGCAGATGTCGAACCATGAACAAGGCGGCCTGCTTGTCCGGTATCGGATACCCCCGGCCTAGATCAGGGTCCATCTGCTGCGCCGGTTGGGTGGCGGGAAGGCCTACACAGGAAGGGCAGCCGTCGTCGCAAGGGCAGTCCTCAATCGTGGCCGAGCATTGCCGCATCAGCGCGCCGAATAGCTCATAGCCCTTCTCCGCGAAGCCCAATCCGCCGAGGTAGCGGTCGTAGAGAAACAGGGTGGGGGATCCCAGGTTGCTGGAATCCACGATCCCGCCCACATCCAGTCGGTCGCACATGGCGAGTAGAGGCAGCATGTTCACAGCCACGTTGCGTATGCCGGCGAGCCCCTCCATGGCCTTGAGGCCCTGCGCCGCGGTTGCAGTCAACGTCTCGCGGGGGACGACGAGCCAACAGGAAGAGGTCTCCAGATGCTGCGCCGGCAAGTCCAGCCGCGACCAGCCGATGCTCTCTTGGGAGTAAAACTTGACCTTCCTGAAGGCGGTCGTGCGCCAGGTCACGGTGGCCTCGCCGAAACATAGTCGTCCGCCCGCCCATTGCTTCTCGGCCTGCAGCTCGCCTGCTCGGATGGCCGAATCGAGGATGGCCTGGGTGTAGTAATCGACCTCGGCCCGCTCCACATAGGCGGCGCGCGCCTCCAGGTCGAGGTCCCGCACCAGGTAGGTGTTTCCTTCGTGCAGATAGACGCCGCCGGGGTACACGGTCTCCGGCGCGCTGATGGCATCGACGGTGCCGATCACCTCGTTGCCGCGGGATTTGTCCATGATCGCGAAGGTGCTGTCGGACGTCGTCCTGAGGCCGATCTCCGCGGCGGGGTAGTCAGTGGTGGACCAGTACCAAGCCCCGTCGATCTCTTGCATCTGCCCCAGATCCCCCAGGATGGAGGCGATCGGCCGGGTTTGATCTCCGAACCACTCCTCGTCTTCTTCCCGCAGGGGCAGCTCAAAGGCCGCGCATCGCAGGTGCCCGGCCAGGATATACGGGTTCTCCGGGTCGATTACCGCGTGTTCGGGCGACCGGCCGAAGAGGTATTCCGGGGCCCGCATCAGGTACTGATCGATGGGCTCGTCATAGGCGACGAGCACCACCAGGGATTCCCCCTCCCCTCGCCCGGCTCGCCCGGCTTGCTGCCACGTGGAGGCGATAGACCCCGGATAGCCGACGAGCACGGCCGCGTCGAGGCCGCCGACATCGATCCCCAACTCCAACGCGTTGGTGCTTATCACTCCCCGCAGCTCACCGGAGAAGAGCTGTCGTTCGATCTCCCGGCGCTCCTCTGGGAGATAACCGGCGCGGTAGGCCCGGATCACCTCCGCCAGGGCCGGGCTGAGCCTTCCCAAAGACTCCGAGGCATACCGATATAGCAGCTCGGCGACGATGCGGGTGCGCGTGAAGACGATCGTCTGCGCGCCGCGCCGCAGCAGGGCCACCAGCAGCGCGTGGGCCTCCTCATTGCTCGAGCGTCGGCCCCAGCCCGCTCCCTCCACGCGCGGTGGGTTCCACAGCACGAATCGCTTGGGCCCGCTTGGCGAACCATCGTCGTCGACCAGCCTCATGGATACTCCAGCCAGCCTCTCTGCTAGCTGCTTGGGATTGGCGATGGTGGCCGAGCAGCAGACGTAGGTTGGGCGCGAGCCGTAGTGTCGGCAAATCCTGTTCAATCGCCTCAGCACGTTGGCCACGTTGGAGCCAAAGATCCCGCGGTAAGTGTGAATCTCGTCCACCACGATGTGTTCGAGGTTGGCGAAGAAGTCGCCCCAACGACTGTGGTACGGCAGAATGCCTTGATGCAGCATGTCGGGGTTGGTGAGAATAACGTTCCCCTCGTTTCGCAGCTTTCTCCGAGCCGTGGCCGGAGTGTCGCCATCATAGGTGCCGCAACGCACGCGCGCGCGAAGTTCCGGCTCAGTGTCCGCCAGCCTACGCAGCCCACGCCTCTGATCCTGTGCCAAGGCCTTCGTGGGGAACAGGTAGAGGGCTCTTCCTTCGGGGCGGTGCAGCAGCGCCTCCACAACCGGCAGGTTGTAGCATAACGACTTGCCGCTCGCGGTGGGGGTCACGATCACCGTATGCTCGCCATCTCGGAGGTGGTCGATCGCCGTCGCCTGGTGGCGATAGAGGCGCTCAATGCCGAGCTCCCGCAGGGCCTGAGCGATCGGCTTGGGGAAAGGTCTGCGCAGCTCTCCGCAGATCGGCTCCCGGCCCGGCCTTTCCTCGACGTGGACAACCTGCCCCGCGTAGTCAGGGGCGGCCCTGATCTCAGCTAAAAAGTCGGCAAAACTGGGGCGAGACATTCTCTCCACCTGGTCGGCTGGGCAAAGTATAGCACACATGTTCGATACCGAGAAGATGTGGAGCGCTGGCGTCTGGTGTTGGCCAACTGGGTGCCCGCCCAACGGCTACCCCAGAGCGCATTTCGTGGCCGTAGATCGGCTGGCCTGAAATGCGCCTGACAAAGCCTGCCGCCCTTGCTATGCTGTTTCATAACCTCGAGAGGAGGTTATGAAACAGCTTCTAGGCTGAGCGGCCGGCCGAGCCGGTCTGCGGGGAGCCGGCGGAGCGACCTTGAGTTGGGGGGCTGTCGTTTTGGCGGCTACCGGATAAAAAAATTAGTATGTAGAAGTGTATTGACAGCAGGACGGGGGATATGTAGAATATAGGTTCGTGCGTACATCACTTGGGGGTGTTTGACGGTCTCCGGCCGGCGACAGGTGAACAAACCGCCTCGCCACCCGTGTATCCTCTATTCATTTGACTGCGGACGTAAGGCAAGCTAGTCCCGCGCCAACGATCTTGCGCGTCGGGCCGCGGCCCACCTCGTCGGCGACGTTAGCACTTAGTCAGTTGGTGCCTTAGCACTCAACCAGTTGGGGCGTTACCACTCAACCAGTGAGGAGATGTATGAGCATGGATATTGTCAGAGTGAAGGGCCGAGTGCCCAGACATGCCCGCCCCGCGGCGGATATCCCAAACCTCATCGAGATTCAGCTGAACTCATACCGTTGGTTCAAGCAAGACGGTCTACGAGAACTCTTCCGAAACTTCTCGCCCATCGAAGACTTCACCGGCAACCTGGCCCTGTCGTTCTGCGATCCCCACGACGATGAGCCGAAGTACTACCTCGGAGAACCCAAGTACGACATCCTCGGTTGCCGCGATCGAGATGCCACGTTTGAGGCTCCGCTGAAGGCTCGCGTGTGGCTGGAGAATCGCCGCACGGGTGAAATCAAGGAGTCTGAGGTCTACCTCGGCGAGCTCCCGATTATGACCGAGAACGGCACCTTCGTGGTCAATGGCGCCGAGCGCTGTGTCGTGAGCCAGCTCGCCCGCTCCCCCGGCGTCTACTTCCGCGACACCATCGACTTCAGCGGCCGCATCCTCTACAGCGCCCAAGTGATACCCAGCGAAGGCGCCTGGCTTGACATCGACTCCGACGCCCACTACGTCGTCTCCGTGAAGATCGGCCAAGCCCACAAGTTCCCCGTCACCACGCTCCTGCGCGCGCTGAACTCGCTCAACCTTGCGCCGGACAGCGAGGAGATCAAGTGCGGGACCGACAAGGATCTGGTACGCCTGTTCGGAAAGCCCGAGCAGGCCAGCAAGCTCACCGCCGAGGCCTTGGTGGACCGACGCGTGTGGGACCGAGTGGTGGACCCCAATACCGGCGAGGTGATTGCCGAAGCCGGACAGCTGCTCGAGGAAGAGGCCGCCACGCTGATCGCGGAGCTGAAGCCGAAGGGCCTGCTCCTCGCAGTCATCCACCCGCTGATCGACGAAACCATGGAGCGCGACCCCACCCATACGGAGGAAGAGGCGCTCCTCGATATCTATCGCAGAGAGCGGCCCGGCGACCCGGTGACGCCCGAGATCGCTCGCAATCGCCTCTCCGGGCTGTTCGCCGACAATCGCCGCTACGATCTGGCCCGGGTTGGACGCTACAAGCTCAATAAGAAGCTCGGGCTCGACCTGCCGGAGAGCGTGCGGACCCTCACCAAGGATGACCTTATCGCCATCCTTCGCTACCTCATCCGGCTCGGCGAAGCCGATGAGGGCGCCAGCGTAGACGAAATCGACCACCTGATGAACAAGCGCGTGCGATGCGTGGGAGAGCTGCTGCAGAACCAGTTCCGCATCGGCTTCCTGCGCATGGAGCGCATCTGCCGCGAGCGCATGACCAGCCTCGATCCCGAGCAAGTTACGCCTCAGTCCATCATAAGCACCAAGCCGATCTCCGCGGCCATCAAGAGCTTTTTCGGCTCCAGCCAGCTCAGTCAGTTCATGGATGAGACCAACCCGCTTGCCGAGCTCACGCACAAGCGCCGCCTCAGCGCGCTCGGCCCCGGGGGCCTCAGCCGTCAGAGCGCTAAGCTGGAAGTCCGGGACGTCCACCATTCCCACTACGGACGAATCTGCCCGATCGAGACGCCGGAAGGCCCGAACATTGGACTCATTGGATCGCTGGCCATCTACGCTCGTCTGGACGAATACGGGTTTATCGAGACCCCTTACTGGCGAGTGAAGAACGGAGTCGTCACCGAGGAGATTGTCTATCTCACGGCTGACGAGGAAGACAGCTACCGCATTGCTCCCGCCTCCGTCGAACTTAATGAGAAGGGCCGCATCACTCCCGAGACCGTCAGCGTGCGCTATCGAGACATCTATCCTCAGGTGACCCCGAAGGAAATCGACTTCGTGGACCTCTCCCCGAAGCAAATCGTCTCGGTCGCCACGTGCCTGATTCCTTTCCTGGAGAACGATGACGCCAACCGGGCGCTGATGGGCTCCAACATGCAGCGCCAGGCGGTTCCGCTGCTCCAGGCGGAGGGCCCGTACGTTAAGACCGGGGTGGAAGCGCGAGCCGCTCAGGATTCCGGCGCGGTGGTGCTGGCCCGAGCCGACGGCATGGCCACCTCCGTCACCGCCAAGCTCATAGAGATCACGCGCGCCGATGGCACCGTGGACGCCTATCCGCTCCAGAAGTTCGTGCGGTCCAATCAGGCGACATGCATCAATCAGCACCCGATTGTGCGCACGCACGACTTCGTCGTCAAGGGGCAGGTGCTGGCCGACGGGCCCGGCACGGAGGGAGGCGAGCTGGCTCTCGGGCGCAACGTCCTGGTGGCCTTCATGCCCTGGGAGGGCT
>CAZWRO010000088.1:0-6213 GCA_964635365.1 uncultured bacterium
CCACCAAGTGCTCCTGGTGCTGGAAGACCCAACCGTTGAGCGATCCCTTCTCCTCGGCCGCGAACTCCTTCACCGTCCTGCTTTCCCACAGTTCCTTTGGCAAGTATTCCTCTATGCGGAGGACCTTCCGATCTGCGTCGTAAAACGTCAGGCCAGCGCCGTCGGCCTTCAACCCACTCCTGGCAGCCTCCACCACTTCCCTTAGCACGCCCCCGAGATCGGTTTTGGCTCCGACCTCGGTGGAGAGAGCCAGGATCTTACGAACGTCCTCTGCCGCTTCTTCAGCGTGCAGATGTTCCTCAGCGGAAGTCTGCACCAACTCGGCCAGGGCCCGCACTAGCCCGAGTAGCACGCCGAGCCCGTCGTCTGAGTAGGACGCGGGTGCGGCGGCCTGCAGCGCCGACCTGACGTCAGCAGTCGCTAGTCCGAACTCCTCGAGCTTGGCGACAACGCTTTCTACTGTTGTGTTTTCATCCAGCACGCCACCGACCATGACTGCCCCGATGGTCTTCTCCCTGACGACAATAGGCGCCATGAGCTCGCGAAGCCCCAGCCAACACGCCTCGATCCCTTTACCCTCGCCTGAGACCAGCTTCTGAATCAGTTTGCGGTCTGACTCTGCGCACTTCGCCTTCAACTGCGGAAAATTGGTGCGAATCTCGCGACAAAACCACTTACGTGTTGTGCCTGGAACATCCGTGAGGACATTCCCGTCGGGATCGAACACCGTAAACCGCAATCCCGACTGACTGGAGACCGCGTCCACCATCCGCTGTAGCAGCTCCCTGTCAACCAGTTCCCCAAGCTTCAGGTTTGCAGAACTCACGTCTAGACACCTCCCCAGCCATGTCTCGGCACGCATTGTAGCTCTTCCGGACGCTATGTTCAAGGCACCGCCGCCGTCTGCCGCTTGCCCTGCCCCCGGCCCTGTGCTAGAATCCCACCAATAGCAACCCATATCCACAACGGCTAGGAAGGGGAGGAGTACCTGCCCGCCGGCTTTCAGAGAGGTCGACCCATGGCTGAGAGGCCGACCAGCGCAGGCGCAGGGAACGTCGCCCCCGAGCCGAGAGGCCGAACCCGACCAGTAAGCCTCTCCGGGCGCGCCCGTTATCGCGAAGAGCCCGCCGAAGCCCAGGCCAAGGCGGGGAATCAGGGTGGCACCACGAGAGGCCCTCTCGTCCTTGGACGGGAGGGCGCTTTTCATAACGGGCCGCTTATATGCGGCCCGGCCGTAACGGGCCGCTCCTAGCGGGCCGTCCATAACGGACCGCTCATATGCGGTCCGCCCATAGCGGGCCGCTCATACCGATACGCTCATAGCGGTCAGCCGATCAGGAGAACCTCGCATGACAGACGACAAGCTGGCGAAGGTCTACGAGCCGCAAGCAGTCGAGCGCCGATGGTACGACGTCTGGCAATCGCAGGGCTACTTCCGTCTCCCCGAGAAGTCCGCCCGTCCCAACGCGCCCGCCTACTGCATCACCATCCCACCCCCCAACGTCACCGGATCCCTCCACATCGGCCACGCCCTCCAACACAGCATCCACGACGCCATCGCCCGCTGGCGCCGCCTCTGCGGCGACCGCGTCCTCGTCATCCCCGGCACCGACCACGCCGCCATCTCCACCAACATGAAGGTCGAGCAAACCCTCACCCAAGAAGGCCTCTCCCGCCACGACATCGGCCGCGAAGCCTTCCTCGAGCGCTGCTGGGAATGGACGCGCCGCTACGGCGGCGAGATCATCACCCAGCTCAAAGCCCTCGGTTGCTCCTACGACTGGGACCGAGGAAGATTCACCCTCGACGACGGCTACTACCAAGCCGTCCTCCAGGCCTTCGTCCACTTCCACCAGCGCGGCTGGATCTACCGAGGACACCGCGTCGTCAACTGGTGCCCCCAATGCGCCTCCACCGTCTCCGACCTCGAAGTCGAGCACAAAGACCATCAGGGCCACCTCTGGCACATTCGCTACCCCCTCCTCGACGGAGAAGGCGGCCTCGTCGTCGCTACCACCCGTCCCGAAACCATGCTCGGCGACACCGCCGTAGCCGTCAACTCCAGCGACCCGCGCTACCAAGCCCTCCACGGCAAGCAGGTCATGCTCCCCCTCATGAACCGGCCCCTGCCCATCATCTGCGACGACCTCCTCGTGGACCCCGAATTCGGCACCGGCGCGGTGAAGGTCACCCCCGCCCACGACCCCAACGACTTCGAAGCCGGCCAGCGCAACCACCTTCCCTCCATCGTCGTCATCGGCACCGATGGCCGCATGACCGAAGCAGCCGGCCCCTACGCCGGCCTCGACCGCTACGAAGCGCGGGAGCGCCTCCTCGCCGACCTCGAAGAGCAGGGCTTCCTCGTGAAGACCGAGGAATACGTCTACCCCGTCGGCCATCACGATCGCTGCCACGTCGTCTTGGAGCCGCTCCTATCCGAGCAATGGTTCCTCCGCATGAGCGAGCTCACCGCCATGGCCCGGAGCGTAGTGGAAGACGACAACCTCCAAGTCCCCTACCTCCCCGATCGCTTCCGCCGCTACACCTTGGACTGGCTCGACAACCTCCGCGACTGGAACATCTCCCGGCAGATCTGGTGGGGACACCGCATCCCCGTCTACCACTGCACCCAGTGCCACCACACCCACGTTCAGGTCGAAGCCCCGGAGCGCTGCCAGAAATGTGGCTCCGAAGTGGAGCAGGACCCCGACACCCTCGACACCTGGTTCTCCTCCGCCCTCTGGCCCTTCGCCGTGCTCGGCTGGCCCGACGAAGCTAAGCTCAAAGACGCCCTCGAAGAGGGCGTCTACCCCACCGCCCTCATGATCACCGCCCGCGACATCCTCTACCTCTGGATCGTGCGCATGATCATGACCAGCCTCGAGTTCACGAAAGCCATCCCCTTCCGCCAGGTGCTCGTCCATTCCACCGTCCTCAACCTCGAGGGCCGGCGCATGAGCAAGTCCCTCGGCACCGGCGTCGATCCCCTGGAGCTCATCTCCCGCTACGGCTCCGACGCCACCCGCTTCAGCCTTCTGTATCAGTGCGCCTCCGACCAGGACATTCGCTTCGGCGAAGAGCGCACCGAAATGGCCCGCAACTTCTGCAACAAAGTCTGGAACGCCAGCCGCTTCCTCCTCATAAACCTGCCCGACGGCTTCCAGCCCGACCCGGACCTTCCGGCCCTCCTCCAATCCCAGGGCTCGCTGCCCGAGCGTTGGATCCTCAGCCGCTATCGCGCCACCCTCGTCACCGTCGACGAATCCCTCGCGCGCCTCGATCTGGGGGAGGCCGCCCGCGCCCTCTACGACTTCTTCTGGTCCTCCTTCTGCGACTGGTTCGTCGAGATGTGCAAGCCCGACCTGAGGGCCGGTGGAGAGCGAGGCGCGCGCGCGCAGCAGGCCCTCCGCTTCCTCCTCGAAGGCACCCTCCGCGCGCTCCACCCCTTCCTGCCCTTCATCACGGAAGAGATCTGGCAGCAGCTACCCGGCGCCGGCGACTCCATCATGATGGCCGACTGGCCCCACACCGATCACTCCTGGCGCGACCCGCAGGCCGAGCAAGAGATGGAGACCCTCATGGCCGTGATAGTCGCCGCGCGCAAGCTCCGCGCCGACCAGCACGTGCCCCCAGCCCAGCGCACCACCATCACCGTCGCCACCGGCTCCGAGCCGGTTCGTCGCCTGCTTCAGGCCAACGAAAGCTCCCTGCTCCTCCTGACCCGCGGCCGCGGCCTCACACTCACCGCCGAGGCCGACGAGAGGCCCGCGATGGCCGAACTCGTCCACTGCGACGGCGAACCGACACTCGTCTCCATTGCCGCCGAAGTTTCCAAGGAAGAGTTGCAGGCCCAGCAGGACCGCCTCGCGCGCGAGCTCGCCCGCCTCCGGAAAGAGGAGGCCCAGCTCGACGCGAAGCTGGCCAACTCCCAGTTCCTCGCCCGCGCCCCCCAGCCGGTGGTGGAGAAGACCCGCGCCCGTCAGGTGGCGCTCGTTCAGCGCCGAGAGGCGATTGAGGCGCAGCAGAAGGACATCGCGGCCGCCCTGCAGGAATAGCGCGCCGCTTCCCACGGCCCTCTGAGTTTCGCGCAGCGCTCCCCGGGGAAGAATCTTGACGGAGGCGGAGAGGCAACCGAAAGGCAGATACCGTGGACTATCGCTACCTGGCCTCGGACCGCTATATGATGCTGGTGACAGCCTTCATATACTGGTCCCTCGTCGTCTGCTGGTCGGCCATCATCATCTTCTACGCCCGCCAGTACCTGCGATTCAAGCGCATCTATCCCCTCCTCACCACGCTCCTCATCGTCCTCTTCATTGACGGCACCCGCACGCTGATAGAGAGCATCTACTTCGGCGCGCGCTACACCGCCCGCACCGGCATCATCCCCCGCTACCTCTATGCCGTCCTCGACCAGCCCCTATTGGTCGCCATCCCCAAGACCATCAACCTCATCGCCGCCCTCATCATCATCGTCGTCATCGTCCGCCGCTGGTTCCACAGCCTCGAGGAAGAGGAGAAGCAGCGCCGCTCGGCCGAGCAGTTCCGCTCCGAGCTCATCTCCCTCGCCTCCCACGAGATGCGCACCCCCCTCACCGCCATCCGCGGCTATGCCAGCACCCTCGTCCGCGAGTTCGGCCACCTCGGCGAGGAAACCCAGAAGGAGTTCCTCGAAGGCATCGCCTCCGAGTCCGAGCGCCTCAGCCATCTCATCTCCGACCTGCTCGACATGAGCCAGATCGAAGAAGGCCGCCTGCGCCTCGAGCGTCGCGCCGCCAGTCCCGAACAGCTCTGCCGGCGGGCCGTCCGCACCGCCTCCCTCCCCGACCTCAAGCACACCCTCCGCGTCGACGTCGAACCCGACCTTCCCGACGTCCTCGCCGACCCCAGCCGCATTCAGCAGGTCTTCGGCAACCTCCTCAGCAACGCCGTCAAGTTCTCCTCCGAAGAAACCGAGATCATCCTCGGCGCCCGCCGCACAGACCACTCCGTGCAGTTCTACGTCACCGACGTCGGCATCGGCATATCCCGCCAAGAGCGGCCCCAGATCTTCACCCGCTTCCATCGCGCCGCCAACGCCCACACCCCCGACACTCCCGGCGCCGGCCTCGGCCTCTACATCAGCAAGGCCATCGTCGAAGCCCACGGCGGCTCCGCAGGCTTCACCAGCGAGCTCGGCCACGGCAGCACCTTCCACTTCTCTCTGCCCACCGTGGAGGGGAAGATAAAGGAAGAGGAGGCCCAGCCCGAAGCGACCGGCCAGGCCTCCTGACCCAACGCCGATAGCCTTCCTCAGACGAAAAAGGAGCCGCCCGCAGGCGGCTCCTTCTGCTCTCTTTCTACTACACTCTCCGTCAGTCCCGAACCACCGGCGGCTCTCCGGACACCGACTTCGCAAACCGAAACGCCCGCGCCACCGCCGCCGAAGCGCCCTCCACCGCCACGCACACCGCGCCCTCCGACCCGCAGACACCCCCCGAGGCCAAGTGCCACGCCTCCACCCCGAACAGGACCCGCAGCGCCTCCAGCTCCGTCACCACCCGCGCGCCTGACAGCACCGCCATCCCCGAAGCAATCCCTTCCGTCAGATCCGTGCTGGTCGTGCCGCAGTGCCGCGCCGCCTCCACCACATCCGGCACCAGCTTCTCCAATCCCACCGGCGCGATCAGATGCGCACCCCGCGCCGCCACCACCCCATACATCTGTCCCACCGTTCCTCCCATCGGGTTCGCCAGCAACACCCCCACATGGCCCTGCGCGTCCAGCGCGTTCCCGCCCTTCACAAACACGTCCCCCCCGCGGAACTCCTTCAGCAGCGCCACCCACCCCGCCTTGTGCGCCTTCCCGCGCTTGAGGGCGATGGGCTCCATCCGTTTGTTTCCCTCCGTCACCCCCAGACGGCCTTCGGCCACCACCCCCGCGGCGTAGCGCCACTTCGACACCTTGCGCCCCAGCAATTCCTCCGCCACGTACGCGTTGGTCGTCCCATGGCCGATGATCAGCCGCCCGCTCTTCAGCGCGCTCTTCACCTCCGGCAGCTTCGCCACCGCCCGGCCGATCAGCCGCTTCGATTCCGACGGATTCAGCACCATCACGGCCCGCTTGCGAGTCTGAGCCTTCGCCATCCTCATCCTCCCATCTGCTTCCAGACTTCTTCCGTCCAGACGTTCCATACCGAACTAGAGAGGAGCGGCCGCACGCGGCCGCTCCTCC
>CAZWRO010000088.1:6313-8579 GCA_964635365.1 uncultured bacterium
CGAGTCGACTTGGCCCATGCCGGGAACAACCCTGCCCAGATCAGGCTTGCTAGCTCGCTTCCAGAACCATATCCCGGCGGTCAGCACCACTACCACGATGATAATAATCGTGATTACCGGACTAACCTGCTTCCGCATTTACGTCACCTCCTCTCGTAGGCAACAGCTCTCGACGCTGCCACACCACGAATTTTGTACTCTCCCTCGTTTCCCGCCGTGCGCCTGTGTTCCTGCTGCCGATCCACGCCCCTTGAGGGCAACCCACGGCCAGGAACCAAATCTCTCCAGCAACTGTTTCATAACCTCCTCTCGAGGTTGTGAAACAGCACAGCAACGGCGGCAGGCTTTGTCAGCCGCATTTCAGTCCGGCCGATCGAAGGTTATGAAATGCGCTCCAGGCCCTGCGGACCCCTCAAGCTGCGCCTATTTCGCTAAATGAGCCTATCTTCCGTGGTGCTTCTTTGTGCGGCGGACTATAGCATGCTGACAGCGCTCTGTCAATCCACTACCGTCCTCTCTCTATTCCCACACCTGTTAGACTCCTTCTCACGGTGCAGGAGTTCCCCTTGAAAAACTCGAATCTCATGCCTGCCGTTGTCTTGAGGTGTCCACCGTGATATATCGCCTTCGATGGCAAATCCTCCCGTGCCTCATAGCCTTCGCCTCGGTCGCCTCCGCCGCCTTCGCCGGAGCCGCCGACTCCCCGCGCCAATCCCTCGATCAAGCCGCCGCCTCGGCCCGTCTCATTGAGCTCTCCGGCGATCAATCCGCCGCCCGACGCTCCCTCGCCCTCGTCCTCGTTTACCTCGACGCCCCCGCCGCGCTCGACTCCGTCGCCGGCATGCGTCGTCCCTCCGACGCCGCGCGAACCCTCGGCGCCGCCGCCTGCGCCATCGCCGAAACCCACCCGGAGGCCGCCGCCAACGCCGCCGGCACTGCCGGCCGCCTCCTCCTCCGCATCGCCGACCCCGATCGACGCAACGCCGAGCAGCTCTGGCTCGCCCGCGAAGTCGCCCCCCTCGGCGAAACCGCTCTCCACGCCGCCCCCGAGTTGCCCCTGGCCACCGCAAGCCTCGCCGTCGTTCTCGGCCGCGCCCAGTCCGATCCCGCCGCCGCCCTCGCCCTCCTCGAAACCTTCCAGCTCACCGGCCCCGCCGCCGACCGCTCCCGCGCCGCCATCGCTCCGCGCCTCGCCGAGACCGAACCCGAACAGGCCCTCGAAATAGCCGCTGCCATCGCCTCCCCCACCACCCGCGAGCAAACCTTCTGGCTCATCGCCGAGCTTCGCCCCGCGGCCGAAGGCGTGGGTATCTCCCGACACGTCGCCGATCCCGTCCTCCGCTCCGCCATCCTCACCAGCGTCGCCGTCCGCCTCGCCTCCGAAGACCCCGAGGCCGCCCTCCTCGCCGCCCGCGAAGTCTCCGTCGCCGGCGAGTCCGCCCTCGCCCAGCTCGCCGTCGCCCTCGCCCCCACCGACGAGGAGCGCGCCCTTCAGCTCGCCCGCGATCTCTCTCCGCGCCCTCGCACCTGGGCCCTCCGGCGCATCGCCGTCGGCCTCACCCGCACCGCACCCGATCGCGCCCAACTACTACTTGCCGAAACCGGCCCCGACCCGGAGACGGTCCGCCGCGTCGCCGTCGCCCTGGCTGCCTCCGATCCCGCCCGTGCCGCCCAGCTCTCCCGCGCCCTCCTCCAGGGCGAGCCCCTCGACGCCACCCTCGCCGGCCTCGCGGCCGCGGTCGCCGACTCCGATCCCGCCCTCGCCGCCGACCTGGTCTGGGAGATAACCACTCCCAAGTGGCGCTCCCGCGCCGCCGCCTCGCTCGCCCGCCGGCTCGCCCACACCAGCTACGACGAAGCCACCGCCCTCATCGGCCTCATCCCGGATCGCGCCGAAGTGCTCCGCCTGCGCGCCTGCATCGCCGCCAACCTCGCCCCGCGCGATCCAGAAACCGCCTCCCGAATCCTGCAATCACTCCCCGAGTCGGACTACCGCAGCGAAGCCGCCATGCAGGCCGCCCGCTCCCTCATCACCGCCGGCCGCGCCGACGAAGCGCTCCAGTTAGCCGCCCTCGGCGTCCCCCACGACCTCGCCCTCCGCTGGCTGCTCCCCGAAATCGCTGCCAGTCAGGCCGGCAGCCCCCTCACCCTGGCCGAACAGATCGAAAGCCCCTACCTGCGAACCCTCAGCCTCGTCGACGTCGCCGGCCAACTCCTGCAACTGGAAGGCGGCCCCCTCCCCGCCCCCCACCGTGCGCTCCAGATT
>CAZWRO010000089.1:0-8526 GCA_964635365.1 uncultured bacterium
GGGGGGCTGACGTAGATGGACTTCTCGGGCGGGGAGGGGCGGTACAGGCGGATGAACTCGCAACGGCTGCCGCGGTTCGGGCTGGCCTATCTGACGGAGGCGCAGGTGGGCGCGCCGGAGTCGGGGCAGGTGCACGCGCCCGTGCGCTACCGCTGGGAGCAGGGGGACCCGGAGGTGCGGCGGACGATGCGGAGCCTAGCGCACTGCGGGGAGGCGGGACGGGAGGCGCTGATGGCGGGGGACACGGCGCGGTTGGGGGAGCTGATGAACCGGAACTTCGACCTGCGGCGGAAGCTGTTCGGGGAGGAAGCGTTGGGGGAGCACAATATCGCGCTGGTGGAGATTGCGCGGTCGGCGGGATTCCCGGCGAAGCTGCCGGGGTCGAACGGCGCGGCTCTGATCCTGCTGGATAGTCGGAAGGCGGAAGCCGAGCTGGCGAAGACCTACCAGGAGAAGGGGTACCGTTTCGTGGGGATCAAGGCTGTGTAAGTCGCTTGGGAGCCAGATGACAAGCAAGAAGCACGAGAAAACGGACGAGGGCGCTCTGATAACAAAGGCGGTGGTGCCGGCGGCCGGGCGCGGGACGCGCTTGCTGCCGGCCACCCGGTCGCAGCCGAAAGAGATGCTGCCGGTGGGGCGGAAGCCGACGATCCAGCATGTGGTGGAGGAGCTGGCGGCGGCGGGGCTGCGAGAGGTGCTGTTGATTTCGGGGCAGGGGAAGCGGGCGATCGAGGATCACCTGGACCGGGAGGCGGGGCGGAACGAAGAGGGGCATCAGCCCTGGATGGACCTGCATTTCTTTCACGCGCGGCAGAGCGTGCCGAGGGGTCTGGCGGACGCCATCGCGGTGGCGGAGCCGTTCGCCGCGGGGCAGCCGTTTGCGGCGGCGCTGGGCGACTCGATTGTGGTGTCGCGGTCGCCGGAGCCGGTGCTGAAGCGGATGCTCGCGGTGCACGAGCGGCGGCGGCCGGCGGCGACGATCGCAGTGGAGACGGTACCTAAGGAGCTGGTGAATCGGTACGGGATAGTGGCGCCGAAGGGGGAGATAGACAGCGTCTTCTCGATCCGGGACATCGTGGAGAAGCCTTCTCCGAGCCGGGCGCCCAGCAACCTGGCGGCGGCGGGCCGGTATGTGCTGGAGCCGGTGATCTTCGATGCGATACGGCGGACGAAGCCGGGTGTGGGCGGGGAGCTGTGGCTGACCGACGCCTTCCGCATCTTGCTGAAGGAAGGTCACGAGATCCTCTGCGTGCAGCTGCGCAAGGGGGAGCACCGACTGGACATCGGGAGCTTTCAGAGCTACTTCCAGGCCTTCTTGGAGCTGAGCCTGAGCGACCCGGAGCATGGGCCGGCGTTGAGGGCGTGGGCGCGGCGAAGGCTGCGGGGGCCGGGCAAGGCACGATGAGCCGGAGCGGGGAGGTCGGGAGAGGGGCGGCCCACTATCTGGTCACGGGGGGCGCGGGGTTCATCGGATCTCACCTGGTGGAGGCGCTGGCGGCGGCCGGCCATCGGGTGAGGGTGCTGGATAATTTCTCCTCGGGAAGTCGGGAGAATCTGGCCGCGCTGGCGGGTGAAATCGAGGTGATCGAGGGGGATGTAAGGGATGGGGAGGTGTGCCGCCGGTCGTGCGAGGGGGTGGACTATGTGCTGCACGAGGCGGCGCTGGTTTCGGTGGCGGAGTCGCTGGAAAACCCCGTCGCAACCCATGAAGTGAATGCGCTGGGAACGTTGAAGCTGCTGCGGGCGGCGCAGGAGGCGGGGTGCAGGAGGGTGGTGTACGCGGCTTCGGCCTCGGCCTACGGGGACACGGAGGTGTTGCCGCACGAAGAGGGGATGAAGCCGCGGCCGATGTCGCCGTACGCGGTGGCGAAGCACGCGGGAGAGCTATACTGCCGGCTCTTCCACGAGTTGTACGGGCTGGAGACGGTGGCGCTTCGGTACTTCAATGTGTTCGGGCCGCGACAAGATCCCAGCTCGCCGTACTCCGGGGTGATCGCGCGATTCATTCTGGGCGGCGGGTGAGGTCATCAACGTGGGGTGCGGGGAGGCGACCACAATCAATCGGCTGGTGGAGATGTTGGGAGAGATCGTCGGGTCGCCGTGCGAGGTGACCTATGGACCGCCGAGGGAGGGGGATATCCGGTACTCGGTGGCGGACATCGGTCGGGCGAGGGAGCTGTTGGGGTATCAGGTTCAGGTGTCGGTCGAGGAGGGGCTGCGGAGTACGGTGGGTTGGTATCGGGCGGCGGGGGAGGAGAGTGGCGCGTGAGTCGGCGCGGGGAACCGCGGGACTTGCGCGAGGGTAGGAGTGGGATGGATAGAGGAGAGCAGCGAGCGCGGCGGGTGTGCATGTTCGTGTACAACACGATGGTGCACGACGCGCGCGTGCGCAAGGAGGCGAAAACTCTCACCGGCGAGGGGTGGGAGGTGACGGTGCTGGCGATCAATGATCCGGGCCGCACGCCGCGGGAAGAGACGGTGCAGGGGTTCCGGATCGTGCGGCTGAGCCGCTCCATTCTGGGGATCAGCCGGCGGGAGATGAGGGATCGTGTGCGAGGGCGAGCGACCGCGGCGCCCTCGTCTCGCGCCAGTGGGGTGAGGGGAGCGGAGCGACGACGGAGCGCGAAGGCGCGGGCGGCGGCGCTGGTGGAGAGCGTGGTGAGGCTATCGGTGTATCCGCTGCGCCGCGTGCTGGTGTACCTGCGTTTCGTGCGGGCGGCGCTGGGGACGAAGGCGGAGGTCTATCACGCGCACGACTTGAACACGCTGCTGATGGCCTGGACGGCGAGCAGGCTGCGGGGCGCGCGGTTGGTGTACGATACGCACGAGGTGGCGACCGATAGGACGGGGCTGAAGTTTCGCTGGTGGGCGGCCTGCTTGGAGGGGACGCTGATCCACCGCGCGGACCGGGTGATCTGCACGACGCAGACGCGGGCGGATTTCACGCAGCGCAAGTACGGAATCGCGCCGCCGGTGGTGCTGCGGAATCTGCCGGCTTACTCAGAGCCGACGTGCTCGGGGATTGCGCAGGAGCGGATGGGGCTGTCGGCCGACACCAAGCTGGTGCTGTACCAGGGCGGAATGCAGGTGCAGAGGGGTTTGGAGGAGCTGCTGGAGGCGGCGACGCGGATCGAGGGGGGCGTGGTGCTGATGCTGGGGAGCGGCCGGCTGAAGTCGGCGCTGATGGAGCGCGCGGAGAGGCTGGGGCTGGAGGGGAAGGTGTACTTCCACGACGCGGTTCCGGTGGACGAATTGCCGGAATGGACGGCGTGTGGGCAGGTGGGGATGCAACTGCTCCAGGACACTTGCTTCAACCACCACTCGTCGCTCTCGAACAAGCTGCTGGAGTATTTGATGGCCGGGGTGCCGGTGGTGGCCAGCGATTTGCCGGAGATGAGGCGGGTGATCGAGGATACCGGAGCGGGGGTGTTGATAGACGCCTCGAAGCCGGAGGCGATTGCGGAGGCGGTGAACCGGTTGCTGGCTGATGAACGCCTACGCAATGAGATGTCGGCGAAGGCCAGAGCCGCGCGCCGCCGCTACTGCTGGGGGGAGGAGGAGCGCGTGCTGGTCGATCTGTACGCCGGTTTGTTCGCCCAGAGACAGGTGGAGGGACGGGGTCCTGACGCAGCCGCTGGTTAGAGCGTCACCACTCGGAAACCGGCTTCTTCCCAGCGCTCGCGCGGCAGGGAGTTGCGGGTGTCGAAGATGATGCGGCGGCGCATGCGCTCGCCGATGGCGTCGGGCTCGAAAAAGGCGAACTCCCGGTGGTCGGTGAGGAGGAGGATGCAGTCGGCGTCGGTGACCGAGGTCTCCAGGTCGTCCAGCGCGTAGGGGAAGCGCTTGACGTGGAAATCGACGAGGCTGAAGCGGACCCCTCTGGCCTCGAGCGCCTTGATGACGTGCAGGGCCGGGGTTTCCCGCGCGTCGTCGACGTTGCTCTTGTAGGCGACGCCCCAGATGGAGATCTTGGGGTCTTCCACATCGGCCAGCTCGGCCGCCGCGCGCTCGGCAACCCAAGTGGGCATGGCGTCGTTGATCTGCCTGGCGGTGTGGATAAGCCGGGCCTGCTCGGGGGCCGCCTCCACGAGGAACCAAGGATCGACGGGGATGCAGTGGCCGCCGACGCCGGGGCCGGGGCGAAGGATGTCCACCCGTGGGTGGCGGTTGGCGAGCTTGATGACCTCCAAGCCGTCGGCCTTCCAGTGGCGGCTGACGCGGGCGACTTCGTTGGCGAAGGCGATATTAACGTCGCGGGAGGCATTCTCGACGAGCTTGGCCAGCTCGGCCACGATGGCGCTGGTCACGAAGACTTGCCCCTCTACAATGCGGCGGTAGAGGTCGGCGGCACGGCGTCCGCTCTCTTCGTCGATGCCTCCGACGACGCGGTCGTTCTGAACGAGCTCGGCGAGGATGCGCCCCGGAAGGATGCGCTCGGGACAGTGGGCGACGAAGAAATCTTCCCTGGCCTTGAGACCGGACTCGGCGAGGAGGTCGGTGAGCAGGCCGTCGGTGGTGCCCGGCGGGACGGTGGATTCGAGCACGACGAGGCTGCCGGGCCGGAGATGGGGGACGATGGAGCGGGCGGCCTTTTCGACATAGGAGAGATCGGCCGTGTGGTCCTCTCGGATGGGGGTCGGCACCGCGATGATGAAGACGTCGGCGGGTTGGGGTTCCGAGCGAGCGCGCAGGTTGCCGGAGTTGACGGCGGCCTGCACCAGGGTCTTGAGGCCGACTTCCTCGATGGGAACATCGCCGGCATTGATGGATTCGACGACTTCGCTCTTCGGGTCGACTCCGGTGACCTGGAAGCCGTTGACGGCCAGCACGGCGGCGGTGGGAAGCCCGACGTATCCCAGCCCTAAGATGCAGATGGTTTCGAGTGGGGCGCGGTCTTGTTCGGTCATGTGAGCGCGGATTCTCCCTCTGGGTGCTTGCGGTAGGATTCGGCGGCGGAAGCTATGATACCTGCGGGTGGGCGAGGGCGGTCGTCGGCTTGCCCGCCCCTAGAGCGCATGCTATACTCCCCTTGGGACCAGCTTGGGGTCATCCTTCGGGTGCGGTTAGCAGTCGTTCTCCGGACTTTGTAGCGCCGCGGAGGCGACAGGGCGCTGGCCCATGGGTTCCATTCCCGGGACGGATGCGGCAGGCAATGAGAGCTATCAGTCTTAGACGCTGGCTGCGACGCGGCCCCCCGCGCCATTATAGAGGCCCCGAAGTTCCGGCCCTCCTCGGCCGGCTGGGGTCGCTGATGGAGGCGGGGAAGGTGGGGGGAGTGGAGGAGTGGGCGTCGCCGCCGGCCCTGGCGGAGACTTATTGGTATCCGACGACCCCCCGTCCCTCTGAGCAACTGGCGCCGGAGGCGGCGGCTCTGCTATCGGGGCAGTTCCGCCCGGCGAACCGCTTCCCGCGACAGGAGCTGGGTTTCCCGCCGCCCTGGGGGGCGGACCCCTTCGATGACGACAACTGGCAGTCGAACCTGCACGGGTTGGAGTGGTTGATTCCGCTGGTGCACGCGCACGCGGGGGAGCCGGGAGGGGGATATCTGGAGGCGGCCGCGCGGACGATCGGGGACTGGATCGAGGGGAATCCGTTCCGAGGTTCGCCGAGTCGGTTCTCCTGGCACGATCACGCGAGCGCGAAGCGCCTTAGGCTGTTCGCCTGGTTCTGGGAGCAGTACCGGAAGAGCGACGGGTTGGAGCAGGGGTTCGCACGCTTGCTGCTGGCCTCGGTATATCAGCACGCCCTCTACCACATGGATGGGCGGAACTACCGGGAGGACTCGAATCACGGCCTGGAGGCGATTGGGGCGCTGCTGGCGGCGGGGATCACTTTCTCGATGTTCCGGGAGGCGGAGGGATGGACGGAGGTCGCCTTCGGACGGCTGGAGCAGTGGCTGAAGGATAACCTCAGCCCCGAGGGGTTTCATCTGGAGCAAAGCCCGGCCTACCACTGGTTTGTGCTCCTGCGGCTGGCGGCGATAGATCGGTTTCTCCGCGCGAACCAGAGGCCGGTCGGCTATCTGGCGGAGGCGACGGAGAGAGCGGCGGAGGTGTGGCCGTATCTGCTGAAGCCGGACGGGACGGTGCCCTCGGTGGGGGATAGCAGCCGGGCGGCGCCCAAGGACTGGCGGGGGTACCTATCGCGTCGGTGGGCCCGGCCGGTGCCGGAAGCCTCTGGCGGCGGGGCGGGAGGGGAACGTCGGGGAGGGTTCGTGGTGAGCCCCCGCGCGGGGTATGCGATTTTCTCCGGTGGCGATTCGAAGGAACGGCAGGGTGGGCCGGAGACGCATGTCTTGTTTCGGTGCCGGGCGTTCAGCTCTCCCCACTTCCACAACGATGCGCTGTCGTTCGTGCTGTACGGCCTGGGGCGAGACTGGATCGTCGATCCGGGGTACTTGAACTACCATGAGTCGGACCCGAGGCGGCGGTATCTGAGGTCGCCGAGGGCGCACAGCGGAGTGGTGATGGACGTGGGGGACGGGCGCGTTTATGCCAGCGAGTGCTTGGAATGGGGCCGGGCGGAGGAGGGGGACTTCGTGGTCGCGACGCACGACTTGCCGGAGGGGCGGCATACTCGGCGGCTGGTGTTCGCGTCTCCGCGGAGGCTGGTGATCCGCGACGAAATCAGCCCGGCACGGCCAGGCGGCGTTAAATGGAGCCAGTTGTTTCAGGTGGCTCCGGGCCTCGAGGTGGAGGTGAAGTCGGAGCGAGAGGCGCACTTGGTCGCGGCGGAGGGGGCGCGCTGCGTGGTGGAGCAGAGCGCGGCGGGGGAATGGCAGGTGGTGAGGGGGCAAGAGAAGCCGCGGCTGCAGGGCTGGTACTCGGCGGGGTATGGGGAGTGGGAGGCGAGCGCGACGTTGTTCTTCCGGCCGTCGGCGGAAACGTTGGAGCTGGAGAGCCGGGTGCGGCTGGAGCCGGCGCCGTCCGAGGAACTGAGCCCTTGACTAAGAAGGATATGGCGGCGACCATGGCTCGGATCGGAGGGGCCCGATGAGTGCGGCGGGGATGGTGTCCTGGGGCGCGGTGGCGGTGCTGGTCTACGCGTACTTCGGGTATCCGCTCTTGCTGTGGGCGCTGGCGCGGCTGCGCCGTTCGGCCGGGGCGCCGGTGGGCGACGAGCGGCCGCACGTGACGGTGGTCGTGGCGGCCTGGAACGAGGAGGGGGTGATCGGGGAGAAGATCGAGAACACGCTTGGGCTCAACTACCCGGCGGAGCTTCTGGACCTGATCGTGGTGTCTGATGAGAGTACGGACCGGACGGATGAGATAGTCTCGGAGTACCGGGAGCGCACCGGGCGGGTGCGGCTGCTGCGCCTGGGTGGGCGGCAGGGGAAGTCGGCGGCGCTGAATGTGGGGGTGCCGGCGGCGCGAGGGGAAGTGGTGGTGCTGACGGACGCGAACGCGATGTTCGAGGCGGAGGCGATCGGCCGGCTGGTGCGTTGGTTCGGGGATCCGCGGGTGGGGGCGGTGAGTGGGGAGCTGCGGTATCGGACTTCGGGAGGGGTAGGGGAGGGGGAAAGCGTCTACTGGAGATACGAGCAGGGGGTGAAGAAGGCGGAGTCGGCGCACCATTCTCTGCTCGGCGCGAATGGGTCGATCTACGCGATACGACGGGACCTGTATCGGGCGGTGCATCCGCGGGACGTGAACGACTTCCGGATCCCCTATGAGATTCTGCTTCGGGGATACTGGGTGGTGCTGGATCCGGAGGCGGTGTCGTTCGAGAATCCGGCTCCGAGCATGTGGGCCGAGTACCGGCGGAAGGTTCGGATCATGGCGCGGGCGATTCCGATGATGATCTCGCTGCTGGGGCCGACTTTGGTGCGGGGGCGGGTGTTCGCGCTGTGGCAGTTGATGTCTCACAAGCTCCTGCGGGAGGTGCAGGGAGTGTTCTTCCTGGCCGCCGCGGGCGGGGCGGCGTGGGGGGCCGTGCAGGGGGAGGCTCTGGCGACGGGGTTCCTGGCGGTGCAAGTGGGGCTCTACTTGGGCGGCGCGGTCGGGTGGGCGGTGCCTGCGGCCGGTCGTTGGCGGCCTTTGCGGCTGGCGGCGCACTTCGACATGATTGTGCTGGCGAGCACGGCCGCGCTGGCGCTGTGGCTGACGGGGCGGATCAAACCGACGTGGCAGCCGGCGCGGCGGACGGGGTGAGGTGAGCGCGGTGGCCCTCCTGCACATAGTCCAGTATTCGCTGCCGAACTTGCTGAGCGGGTACACGGTGCGGACGCAGGCGATCGTGTCGCAGCAGAAGGATTTCGGCCTGGACCCCATGGTGGTGACATCGCCCAGGCACCCGAGCGGGGAGGACGAGGAGGTGGAGGGGGTGCAGCACTATCGCTGCCAGCCGGAGCGTGCGAGGCAAGCGGTTTGGCGGAGGGATTGGGGTCGGGTGCGGGCGCTTGCGGCGCGCATTGAGGAGGTGGTGGAGGCGCGCGACGATGTGCGCCTCCTGCATGCCCATTCACCGGTGCTGTGCGGGCTGGCGGCGCTGCGCGCGGGCCGGCGGCTGGGGCTTCCGGTGTTCTAC
>CAZWRO010000090.1:0-8492 GCA_964635365.1 uncultured bacterium
TTGCCGCAGCCCACCCCCTCACCTTGCCTGTGGCTCAACTGCCACAAGGGGAAGCGCGCGCTACAAAGAATATGGGTAACATCAGTATTATTGGACAACGCGCGGGCGTTTCCTGACCACTCATTCCGGAACCGGACCTCTCCGCGCCGAGGCTGGAATGGAGGCTACCTGATGAAGAGCAGAGGTTTACTGCTGGCGATTATCGCCGGTTTGCTCGGTATTGCATACCTGGCGACGCTCGGCCTCTATGCCGACGCCCGTCCCAGCTTCCTTCGGCCCGCCTACGCAAGAATGCAGCGTGGCGGAGCACGCTTCAACGACACCTCGAAGCCCGTCTTTGAAGACCTCCTAGTCGTGGTCAACGTCCCACACGAAGAGCCCGCCCAGATCCAGGAAGAAGCTCCGGCCGCCGACTCTCCCGGATTCTCTCCCAGCCAGTGGCACGCCGCCAGGCGCTACGGCTTCTCCTCAGGCGAATGCCCCAAGGATATAGCCAGCTCGATGCTTGGTGCCATCATCTCCCAAGATCACTGCACCGTCGTCAGTGTCGAGCCCGAGGGGCCGGCTGACGTCGCCGGACTCCAGCCCGCCGATCGTATCCGCTTCTGCGATGGCGAAAGAGTCAAGTGCCCCGCCACTCTGCTCGACATCTTGCAGGCGCGCTCCGAGAGCGGCGATGCGCAGCTAACCATCCGGCGGCCTCTGGTCGACCAAGCGGAAACGCCGGCTGAGTAGGCCCCGTCCAAAGGAGCCGCGCCACCATGGAACGGAGACCACTCGGCCGCACCGGCGCAGAACTGTCCATCATTGGCATGGGCGGCATCGTCATCAAAGAAGTCGAACAGGCCGAAGCCGACCGCATCGTCTCCGAGGCCGTCGCCCGAGGAGTCAACTACTTCGACGTAGCCCCAACCTATGGCAACGCCGAAGCGCGGCTCGGCCCCGCGCTCGAACCCTACCGGGATCAAGTATTCCTCGTCGGCAAGACCGAGGAGCGGACGGAGAAGGAATCGGCCCGCGATCTCGACCACACCCTCCGCACCCTGAGGACCGACTATCTCGACCTCTACCAGTTGCACGGCCTCGCCTCCGTCGAACAAGTCGAAACCGTCTTCGGCCCAAAGGGAGCCATTACCACCCTCGAATCCGCTCGTCAGGTAGGCAAGGTGAGGTTCCTCGGCTTCAGCGCCCACTCCGTCGATGCCGCCCTCGAAGCCCTGCGCCGTTTCCCCTTCGACTCCGTGCTCTTCCCCATCAACTTCGCCTGCTGGTTCAAGGGCTTCGGACCTCAAGTCCTCGAGGCCGCTAAATCCCACGGAGCCGGCCGTCTCACCCTGAAGGCGATGGCCCGCACCTTCTGGCCCGAGCAGGGGCAGCGAAAATGGCAAAACTGCTGGTACGAGCCACTCGACCAGCCCGAAAAGGCCGAGCTGGCCCTCCGCTTCACCCTCTCTCAGGAGGTCACCGCCACCATCCCCCCCGGTGAGCCGACCCTCTTTCGCATGGCGATGGACCTGGCCGATCGCTTCCGCCCCATCACCCCCCTGGAGGAGCAGCGCCTCCGCGACATGGCCCGCGGCCTTCAGCCCATCTTCCCCCAGGACTAGCCTCCGGCCCAAAACGCTGACGCTGCCCCCCATCCGCCCCCAGAAGGCCCAGGCTCCGCCCGACGCCCCACCCATCGGCGGATATCCGAGCCCTCTACAGAGCCGGCTTTCAGCCGTTCATCAGAGGCAGCTTTCAGCCTTTCATCAGAGGCGGCATCAGCCGTTCATCTAAGAGGTTAGTCCCTCCTTTCAGAGAAGTGGCCGCTCAGGTGGCGCTGGCTGCGCCAAGCCGGGAAAGGGGGCCGCTGCCATGAGCGATGATCCCATAAAGCGGAGCTTCGCCGCACCTGGAAACGAGTGGCGAGGAGCGCCTTTCTGGTCCTGGAACGACGACCTCGACCCCGACGAGATCCGCTGGCAAATCCAAGAGATGAAGCGCGGCGGCCTCGGCGGCTTCTTCATGCACAACCGCATCGGCCTCGTCACCCCCTACATGAGCTCGCGTTGGATGGAGTGCATCGCCGCCGCCGTAGAGGAGGCCCGCAAGCAGCGCATGTTCGCCTGGCTCTACGACGAAGATCGCTGGCCCAGCGGCTTCGGCGGCGGCCTTGTCGTCGGCCGCAACCCCGATTTCGCCATGAGATACCTGGAGTTCGTCCCCTCCGAGTCCAAGGGCGAGCACCGTTTCGCCGTGCGCCTCGCCGATGGCGACCTCCACTCCTACCGCAGCCTCGCCCCGGGGGAGCGCCCGGAGCCGGGAGAGCTGCCGCAGCAGTTCCAAGTCTGCGCCACCCCGCCCTCCCCTTGGTTCAACGACCAGCCCTACGCCGACAACATGAACCCCGATTCCGTCAAAGCCTTCATCGAGATCTGTTACGAGCCCTACCGGGAGCGCTTCTCCAGCCACTTCGGCAAGACTATCCCCGGCATCTTCACCGATGAACCCAATGTCTTCAGTCTCCACAACACCGCTCCCGGCCGCCGCCTCCCCTGGACCCCGCGCCTCCCCGCCGAGTTCCAGCAGCGGCGCGGCTACGACCTAGTGGAGCGTCTTCCCGAACTCTTCGCCGCCAACCCCGCCTTCTCCAAGACCCGCCACGACTTCTGGCGAACCGTGGCCGAGCTATTCGCCGAAGCCTACTGCAAGCAGCTCGGAGAGTGGTGCCAAGACAACGGCCTCGAGCTGACCGGCCACATGCTCGGCGAGCAGGACTTCGAGGAAGAGATCGCCGCCGGCGGGGCCGCCATGCCCAGCCTTCAGTACATGCAGCGTCCCGGCATCGACATCCTCATGGAGCAGACCCGAGAGGTCCTCACCTGCAAGCAGGCCTCCAGCATCGCCCACCAGATGGGCCGCCAGCGCACTCTCAGCGAGACCTACGGCACCTCCGGATGGCACCTCACCTTGGAGGCCCAGAAGTGGTCCGGAGACTGGCAGACCGTGCTCGGCATCAACACCCGCTGCCACCACCTCACCCCCTATAGCCTCCGGGGAATGCGCAAGCGCGACTATCCGCCCACCTTTTTCTATCACCAGCCCTGGTGGCCCTACTTCCCCGTCATCGAAGACTACTTCGCACGTGCCTGCTTCCTCACCTCACTCGGCTCCCCCATGTGCGACGTGCTCCTGCTGCACAACATCTCCACCGGCTGGGCCGCTCCCCCCGACGACCAGGCCCGCCGTCGCCACGGCGAACACCTCAACGCCCTCGCCGAAGACCTCCTCGCCCTTCACTACGACTTCGACCTCGGCGACGAAACCGTCCTCGCCCAGCACGGCTCCGTCAAAGGCCGCCAGTTCCTCGTCGGCAAGGCCTCTTACAAGCTCGTGGTCGTGCCCGCCTCCACCACCATCTTCCGCTCCACCGCCCGGCTACTGCATAAGTTCCTGGAGGCCGGAGGCAAAGTCATCGCCGTGCGCCCCCACCCGACCCTGGTGGAGGGCGAACTCATCCCCGAGCTGGCAGAGCTATTCGCGCACGAGAATATCGTTCCCATCTCCCCCACGCGCCCCGAGCTGGCGGATGCTCTGCGGCCGAATCTCCCCCGGCAAATCTCCCTCGTCGGCGAAGCGGGCCGCCAGGTGTCCTCGGTCATCTATCAAGCGCGTCGCCACCGCGGCCGCAGCTACTTCATGCTCGCCAACCGCGACCGGGAGAGCGGCCATCGCCTGACCGTGGCGCTGGCTGGCGAAGGCGCGGTAGAGCAATGGGACTTGGAGACCGGCGCCACCTCCCCCATTTCCGCGCGGGCGGCCGACGGCCGGACCACAGTCGAGATCGAGCTGCCCCCGACCGGCTCCACCGCCCTCGTGCTCGACCCGAAGAAGCGCCCCTCCCGCCGCCGCGCGACGGCGTCGGAGGTCGTCAAGGAAATCCCGCTCGGCGACGAGTGGCTCCCCCGCCGCTCCACCGAAAACAGCCTCCCCCTCGACCGCTGCCAATGGCGCCTCGACGAAGGCGAGTGGTCGCAGCCGATGCCCGTCTTCCTCGCCCAGAGGCAGATCCGAAAGAGCATGGGCCTGGTCGACATCTCCCACTCCAACCTCCCCCAGCCCTGGGTGCGCTACGCCCAAGACAGCACCGTACCCCCGCGCACCGTGGACCTGCGCTTCACCTTCCGCGTCGACAAGCTCCCCCGGCCCGGACTCGACCTCGTCCTGGAGTCGGCCGAGCTCTTCCACATCGGCCTCAACGGTCGCCTCGCCGCCAGCCGCGCCACCGGATGGTGGCTCGAGAAGAGCATGGACCGAGTTCCGCTCGACCACATCAAGCGGGGAGAGAATGAGCTGATACTCCGCTGTCAGTACCGCGACGCGCCCGAGTACGAGCTCGAGGAGTGCTACCTCATCGGCGACTTCGCCGTGGACCGCGCCACCGACACCATCACCACCGAGCCCTCCGTGATAGGCCCCGGCGACTGGTGCGATCGAGGCTACCCCTACTACTCCGGCAACCTGTTCTACGGGTGCTCCCTCAACCTCCATCTGAAGAAGGGCGAGAGAGCCGTGGTCAACGTCGGCCCCCACTTCGGCGCCTGTCTCGCCGTCCACGCCAACGGCCGCCTCGCCGGCGTGCGCGGCTGGCCCCCCTACGAAGTGGACATCACCCCCCACGTCAAGGCCGGCCGCAACCACGTCGAGATCGAGGTCTGCGGCAGCCCCCGCAACCTGCTCGGCCCCAGCCACCTGCCCGAAAAGCGCCCCGCCTGGACCGGCCCCGCCGAGTTCATCCGCCTCGACGAATGGGTCGAGGAGCGCAACCTCGTCCCCTACGGCCTCTTCGGCGAAGTCACCCTCCGCCTCCTTCGCTGAAGGCTGGGCAAAACACGCCCAACTCTCCGGCCGGCCCCGCTCCGGCCCAACAGGTTATTGCCGCGCCCTGCGGAACTAACCTCCACTCGCGCACGGAGATTTCCCGCATGCCAAATCGAGCTTTGCATGTCCCCCGGCCGCGGCTTCTCTCCCCGGAGCAGCTCGACCGGATCGACGAATCCGCCGCGCGCATCCTCTCCGAAATCGGCCTCCACGTCCGCTCGGAAGAAGCGCTCGCGGCCGCCCGCCGCGCCGGCCTTCGCCTCGAGGGAGACCGCGTCCACCCGGACCGCGCCGCCTTCGACGAGTTCATCGCCCACACCCGCGCGCACCAGCCGACGCCCGACCCCGACTCCGACGCGCAGGGCAACCCCGAGCTGGTGCTCACCGTCTGCCAGTACGCCACCCACCACCACGATGTGGACACCGACGCCATCCTCCCCTACACGACGGAAGCCCTGATAGAGGCCGCCAAGTTCGTCGACACCATGGCCTCCCGCGCCATCATCGGCAAGGCCCCGGGATGTCCGATGGACGCCCCTCCCGACCTCCAGGCCTTGCTTCAGTACAAGATCGGCGCTCTCTACTGTCGCCACGGTCGCGGCCCCGTCGAGATTAGGTCGCCTCGGGCGATGCCCTACATCATGGACCTGGCGGAGGCCCTCGGCCGCCCCTACCTCCAGCAAGCCGTCTACGTCGTAAGCCCCCTGACCATCGGCGGCGACTCCTTCGACTGCGCCCTGGCCGGCCGCCACCGACTGGAGAGCATCTGGGTCAGCAACATGTCCTCCGCCGGAGGCACCGCTCCCCTCCGCATCGCCGACGCCCTCGCCCTCGCGGTGGCCGAAGTCGTCGGCAGCGCCATCGTCGCCCGCGAGGTCACCGGCCTCCCCGTCGAGTGGAGCGTACGCGTCTGCCCCCTGGACTTCCAGACCCTCGCGCTCAGCCTGGGGTCCCCCGAAGAGCTCCTCTTCCAGTGGGCCTTCGAAGAAGTCAACGCCTTCTACCACGGCCTCGAACCCCGCCCGCAGCACGGCAGCCTGCACACCCAGGCCAAGCTCCCCGGCACGCAGGCCGCGGCCGAGAAGATGGCCTTGCTCCTCCCCGGCGCCCTCCTCGGCGCCCGAACCTTCACCGGCGCCGGACGCCTCTCCCTCGACGAAGTCTTCAGCGCCGAGCAACTCCTCATCGACTGCGAAATGCGCGACTACGTCCAGCGCCTGGTATCCGGCCTCGACACCGACTGCGACCCCGAGGCCTGCGTCGCCGAAGTGGCCGCCGGCCTTGCCGACGGCTTCCTCTCCCTGGAGAGCACCGCCCACACCTACCGGCGACTCCACTGGCTCCCGCAATTATTCGAGCGCCGCGCCCTTGCCGGCTGGAGCGCCGCCGGGTCCCCGGACCTCCGGAGGCAGGCCAAGGACCTGGTCCGCCGCCAACTCCAGCAGTACGACTACGAGCTTGAGCTCGATCTCCGCCGAGAAGTCGAGCGTATCTACCAGCAGGCCGAGAGGGAGCTTTCCGGCTGACCGGGCCGACCATCGAAGATGACGCGAGCCGCCCACAGACCCGATACCGCCCTGCCCTCCTCCCCTCCCCGACTGTGGGCGTTCGCGCCTCTCCTGCTGGCGCTCCTGCTTGTCGGATGCGGCCCCCTCCTGCGGAGCCCTCTCGACACCCGATCCGAGCTCGCCCAGATGTTCCCCAAAGACAGCCAGCTTCGCACCCATGTCCTCGGCGCCTACGACGACCAAGGACTCTCCGGCGCCATGGAGGTCTTCCGGCGCGCCCACGCCGAACGCCCTCCCCTCCCCTACTATCGGGTCGCTCCCGAGCATCGCCGGTCCGCCGCAATCATCCAGCAGGCGGAAGCTACCATCACCACCGGCTTCACCTACGGAGGACGCCCCAGCTTCCCCCTCACCCCTCCCATCGACTGGTCGGCCGATCCCTATCACGACCGCTCCTGGCGCTTCTGGCTGAATTCCCTCCAGCCGATCGAGCCGGTCCTCGCCGCCCACGCCGAAACCAATGACCCCACCTACCTGCACTTCGCCGAACTCATCGCCTGCGACTGGATAGACCACAACCCCGAGTGGAGCCGCCGCAATCCCTTCACCTGGTACGACATGGCCGTCGGGCAGCGCGCCCTCAAGCTCGCCTATATCGCCGACGCGGCCGCCCGCGATCCGGCCACCGACCCCGCCACCCTCTGGGCTCTGCTTCGCGGGTCGTGGATCCACGGCCGCCAGCTCGCTCGCCGCGAAAACTTCAACGCCGAGACGAACCACGGCCTCTACCAGGCCGCCGGCCTCCTCGCCCTCGCCCGCGCGCTGCCGGAGTTCACTCACTGCGGCGAATGGGAGCAGCTCGGAGCCGACCGCCTCCGCACCATGTTCGAGACCTCTTTCTCGCCCGAAGGCGTCCATCTCGAACATTCCCCCGGCTACCAGCTCTTTGTCGCCAAGCTCTTGATCGCCCTCCTCGACTCCGGGTCGACGGACGACCCCGCGCTCGTCTTCCTCCTGCCGCAGGCGGAAGAGGCCCTCGCCTGGATGATCGCCCCCGACGGCCGCCTCGCGCGCATCGGCGACACCGACAGCCGCCTCGTGCAAGCCCGCGAGCTCGGCCTCCCCAACCACAGCGTTTCCCCGGCGCTCGCCTACGCCGTCACCCGCGGCCGGAGCGGCACACCGCCCGAGGATACGTACCGCGTCTTCCCCGAGGCCGGCTGCGCCGTCTTCCGCAGCCACTGGCCCGCGCCCGGCGACGACTGGACCGGCGCCTCCTACCTATTCTTCTCCGCGGCCTTCCACAGCCGCACCCACAAACACGCCGACGACCTAACTTTCGAGTGGTGGGATGCCGGCCGCGCCCTCCTCGTCGACTCCGGTCGCTATGGCTACTACTACGAAGACGAAGCGCGGCAGTACTGCGAAAGCACCCGCGCCCACAACACCGTCGAGATAGACGGCGGCGACACCTCCCGCCACCCCCGAGACGCCTTCGGCTCCGCCCTCCACTCCTGGGGCCAGGCCGGCGATGCTTACTTCGTCACCGCCGAGATCGAACGGAACCGGCTTCGCCTCACCCAACGCCGCACGCTCGTCTTTCGCCCCGGCCGCTGGCTGGTCGTCATCGACGAGTTCGAGACGGGCCGCTCCCACCACTACGAGCAGTGGTTCCACCTCGCCCCCGACCTCACGCTCGCGCTCCACGGGACGGCCGCCCTCGCCGATCTGGAGGCCGACACGGACCTTCACTTCCTGCCGCTCCTCGACCCCGGCTCTCTCGCCGCCCGCGCCGTCATAGGAGAGGAGCAGCCCCGACTCCAGGGATGGACCTCCTATCGCCACCGAACCCTCAAACCGAACTGGGCCCTCGGCTTCGCCGTCGAAGGCCGCGCGGTCGCCATCGCCACGCTGCTCTACCTCGGCCCGGCGCTCCCCCAGACCGACCCCGCGGCCAACGCCGCGGGGATCGCGCGCGATCAAATTCGTCTCGAATGGCGTGGAGATGCAGGGCGCGAAGGCTTCCTCCTGCGCCGCGGTCCCGCGGGAGAACGGCCGGCCCTGTCCTTGCTGTCCGACGCCCCCTCCCCCTGAAAGCGCCGCGCGTCAGCGCTGCTAGTC
>CAZWRO010000091.1:0-8420 GCA_964635365.1 uncultured bacterium
GTGGGGAAGAACGCCATCCTGCTCGTCGACTACACTAATACTCTGCGTGCCCGCGGCCTCGGAGTAAGAGAGGCCCTGCTCGAAGCGGGGCCGGTTCGGCTGCGGCCCATCCTCATGACCTCGCTTTCGCTCATCTTCGGGCTGCTCCCCGTGGCCGTGGCCACGGCCAGGGGAGGTGAGGTGCGCTCCCCCATGGCGATTGCCGTAATCGGCGGCATGGCGCTCTCGACAGTGCTGTCGCTGTTGGTCATACCGGTGCTGTACACTGTTTTCGACGGCCTGGCGGCCTCGTTCAACCGCGCGCTTCAGCGGCTCCTGGACCGGGCCGTGCCGTGAGCGGTTGACCGCCTCAAGGCGAATATGCTATAGTTCGTGGCAGCATCGGCGCGGCCGCGCCGATGTCATGCTTAAGGGGGGAGGGATCTCGCTTGGGCACAACAACAACAACCAAGAGAACGAAAGCTTCGGCTAAGGCAGAGAAGTCCTTCGCCGTCCAGTATCTCGAAGATCTGATCTTCGAGATGATGCTCAACACCGGTCAGGCCGGCAAATCGCGCGAAATCGTCGCGGAGCTCGAAGCAAGCATCAAGCTTCACCCGAAGTTCGTACGTAAGATCCTTTTCTACAGCGATCGCTTCGACATGGAAGATCGGCGCTGGAACCTGGCCCTGCGCACCTCCGTCAACCTGCCGTTCGAGGGGTCTATCGAATACACGCTGCGCTCCTACGGCAAGCCGATGTCGCTGCAAGCCATCCACAACGAAATGGCGATGATCCATCGCAGGCCGGTGGATTTCTTCGGCAAGCTTCTACTGGACACACTGCGAAGTCGCGACAAGTACTGGGAGACACCCGACGGCCTCTGGATCCTGAAGGACTGGCTGCTCGACACCTCCGAGAGCGACCCCGAGCGCTGCTTCATGCGCAACTTCTTCCTCGACGCCTCGGAACTGCGCGAGTTCGCACAGAAGATGCTCGCCAGCCGGGCGAGCCCCGATCAGACCGCAGTGGAGTTGGCGACTAAGCTCGTGCGACGCGCCGGACAGCCGATTCCCAACAAGCTCCTCAGCTACCTGGTCTGGTACCTGCGCGAGGGCGACTTAGAGGCCGCCGCGTTCCTCGCAGATTGCCGTCAGGATTCGCGCTTGCTGCTCCTCTCAGACCTCTCGTGGGGCCTTCAGGAGTTCGTCCCCGAGTTCCACAAGGAGCTCAAACGGCTCTCCCGGCGAGCGGAGAAAGAATCCGACGCCCAGTGGGCCGAAGAGGAAGAGCCCGAGGGGCCCATCATTATTACTCCGACCGACCTCGAAGAGGTCTACAAGTACCTGCGACGCCGAAAGCGGCCGCAGCCGGCCGGCGCCTTGGTGGAGGCGATCTTCGAGTACGGTGCCGGCTCCCGACGCTTCCAGGAATCGGTGGACGCTTTGATGAGCGCCATGGGTCTGGACGCCCGCTTCGTGCGCGTCGGGCGTCAAACCTGGGCCCTACCCGCGATGATGCCGAAGCACACCGAGAAAGTGCCGGCGGCGCTCATGCCAGTCGCGGTCGAGCCGAGAGAAGACGAAGCCGACGCCGCACTCGACGACGAGGGCCTGGAGCCCGTCCTGGTGGCCTGGATGCACGACCCGCGCTACGAGGACTTCGGCGAGGAGCCGGAAATCGATATCGGCCCCGAGCAACAGCCCACCGACGAGCTCCGCTACATCCTCCTTTACGATCAGTGGAAGACCGGTACCCTGAAGGTGCGGGTCTGCGACCGCCGCTTCTATCCCTCCGAGTCGGACCTGGTCTGCGCCACCTTCACGGACGACACGACCGGAAAGTCCTACCCCGTGTGGCTCAGCTACACCACCTCTCTGCTCTACGAGCTGGGCGACTGGTATGCCGACCGGAAGCTGCAGCCGGGATCGATTTTCACCGTCACTCCGGGACCGACGCCCGACGAGTTCATCGTCGCCTGCACCGAGGAGCTTGACGAGCTGGTGGCCTTAAGCGAGGACCGCCTCAAAGAGCTCAACAAGGTCAAACGGGCGGCCTCGAAGGGCGACTGGTCCGTGCTCCAAGTCATGCAGCACCTCGCCGCCGACCACAAAAAGGGCGCTCCTTTCCTCACCTTGTGGGCGGAGGTGAACGTCGTGCGCCGCACCACTCGCCGCGTGGTTGCCTCCAACCTGGCCTCCTACCACTGCTTCTACCAGAAACCGGCGAACTCCGATGCCTGGGTGTTCGACGAGCGGAAGGTCACTCAGGGGCGCAAGAAGACCAAGCGCAAGTACGTACGACGGTAGACGGGCCAACTGGCATGAGCGAGGGAGTTCGAGTCCGCATGGCGCCGGCTCCGACCGGTCGCCTCCACATCGGCAACGCGCGCACCACGCTCCACAACTGGCTCTTCGCGCGGCACCACGAAGGGGCCTTCCTCCTTCGCATCGAGGACACCGACCAACGTCGTTCCACCCAGGAGAATGTCGATCTCATTCTGGAGGCGATCCGCTGGCTGGGCCTGGATTGGGACGAAGGACCGGAGGTCGGAGGCGATTGTGGCCCCTACTTCCAGTCCCAGCGCCTGGATCTGTACGCGAAAGCGGCCTCTCGCCTGTTGGAGGAAGGTAAAGCCTATCCCTGCTACTGCACGCCGGAAGAGCTCGACGCGCGCCGGCGGGAGATGCAGAGCAAAGGCCTTCCCCCCCGCTACGATCGCCGGTGCCGCAGCCTGTCACCAGCTCAGCGCGAGCGCATGGAGGCGGAAGGCAGGCCCAAGGCCATCCGTTTCGCCACTCCCGAGACCGGCACCGTACGCTGGGAGGACCTGGTCCGCGGCGCCATAGAGTTCCAGAACCCAGAGCTCGACGACTTCGTCATCGTCAAATCCGATGGCTTCCCCACGTACTTGCTCGCCTGCGTGGTGGACGACTCGGCGATGGATATCTCCCACGTGCTTCGCGGCGAGGACCTAATCTCCAGCACCCCCCGGCAGCTCCACATCTACGGGGCCTTGGGCCTCCCTCGACCGGAGTTCGCTCACCTGCCTCTGCTGCTGGGCCCCGATCGCTCCAAGCTGGCCGGACGCCACGGAGCCGTCTCGGCCACCGAATACCGCGACCAGGGGTATCTCCCCGAGGCCGTCCTGAATTTCATCGCTCTCCTCGGCTGGTCGCCCGGCGACGACCGGGAAATCCTGTCACGCGAAGAGATGATACAGGAGTTCTCGCTGGCGGGGGTCGGCAAGTCGGGGGCGGTCTTCGATCAGGAGAAACTGGAGTGGATGAACGGCGTCTATCTGCGCGGGCTCTCCGCCGCGGACTACGTCTCCCGTGGCCGCCCGTTCCTGGAGTCCGCTCTGGGCCGACTCTCCGGCGACTTCGACGACACCTACGTTGCAGGGGCCCTGTTGCTGGAGCAGGAGCGCGCCAAGACCCTGGCAGAGCTGCCCGCCCTCACCGAGTTCTTCTTCCATGAGCCGGAGAGCTACGAGGAGAAGGGCGAGAAGAAGTGGTTCCGTCGAGAGGGGGCGGCCGATCTGCTGACGGCCCTGCATGATGCGCTGCAGGACTTGGCCGACTTCGAGATCACCTCGCTGGAAGCCGCCGTGCGCAAGGTCGCCGACAGGCAGGGCCTCAAGGCCGGCCCGGCCATTCACACCACCCGCCTGGCGACCACGGGCCGAACCGCCGGCCCGGGTCTATTCGACCTGTTGGCGCTCTTGGGGAGAGATCGCGTCCTGCGTCGGCTCGCCCGGGCCGAGCAGCACGTGCGGTCACTCGCCTAAAGCGCATTTCACAACCCCAGATGGGCTGGCCGGCCCCTATGCTGGCATGAAATGCGCCCGACAAAGCCTGCCGCCCTTGCTATGCTGTTTCATAACCTCGAGAGGAGGTTATGAAACAGCTTCTAAGCGCGTTTCCCACGCGCCCCAAGTCGAGGTGGCGAGGTCAGTGATCTAGGGCGAACTCCGGCGCTTCCTTGCTCCACACCGCGTGGCCGTCCAAGAAGACGAAGTTGCTACCGTCCATATGTCGCCAGTCGATATCCGACTCGTCTCCAAACAGGTTGCTCCCCGCCCGCTGGCTCTCGTAGAGCAGAACCACGCTTCCCGAGTCCCGAATCCCTCTGAGCCCCTGCAGGAGATGGGTGTTCACGGCGTAGTTCGTTGCCCCATCCTGGGGCCCCTCCGGGCACAGCAGCAGCCCGCTGCGGCCCGTCCAACGTTCACTCCCGCTGGCCCAGTTTTTCGATATCCCGTGGTCCGCCGTCGCGCCCAGGGCAAGGCCGATCTGGCGCATCTGGCTCATGCAAGTGGCGGCGCGGGCCCGAGCCCGCGAGCCCACGGTCACCACGAGAGTGATCCCGGCCAGCACGGTGATAATCGCGATCACGACCAGAAGCTCCACAAGTGTGAACGCGGAATGCGGGCGGCCTGCCTTAGTCACCATAGGCGGATATTCTACGGGAATCGGGCGCGACTGAAAACAGTTCAACGATAGATCACTTGTGGCAACCCCACCTATTTACATTGGGGACCGGCCGTGCTATCATGCGCAGCACCGCGCAGGCTCACCTGCCGCGAGGAAGGTGGAGGCTCGCCACACATCATCATCGCAGCAACGGTCACGAGGAGACCCCTGTGTCAGCGTCCAATGCCAGCCCTCGCTTCGCTCACCTTCACGTACACACAGAATACAGCCTCCTTGATGGCGCCTGCCGCATAGATGACCTTGCCGCACGCGCCGCTCAGTTCGGCCTCGCCGGTCTGGCGATCACCGACCACGGGTCCCTCTACGGGACCATCCCGTTCTACAAGGCCTGTCACAAGGCCGGCGTCAAACCCATCATCGGGTGCGAGGTCTACGTCGCCCCCCGCACCCGCTTCGACCGCGAAGGAAAGCTCGACGCCGACCTGCGCCACCTGGTTCTGCTGGCCGAGAACGAGACCGGCTATCGCAACCTCATGGGTCTCGTCTCCGACGCCAATGTAGAGGGCTTCTACTACAAGCCGCGGGTCGACCGGGAGCTCCTCGCGCGCTATTCCGAGGGACTGATAGCCCTCAGCGCGTGTCTCTCGGGAGAGATTCCGACCCTGATCTCCCAGGGACGAGACGAAGAAGCGCGCGAGCTCGCCGGGCAGTACCGCGACCTGTTCGGGCCGGAGCGCTTCTACCTCGAGCTTCAGGACTCCGGCCTCCCCGAACAGCCGCCCGTCAATGCGGCTCTGGTTAAGCTCGCCAAGGACTTGAATCTCGGGCTCGTCGCCACCAACGACGTCCACTACACGAACCGCGAAGACGCCAAGATCCACGACGTCTTGCTGTGCGTGCAGACCAACTCCACCGTCGAAGACCCCGACCGCATGCGGTTCGCCACCGACCAGTTCTACCTCCGGTCGCCCCAGGAGATGGCCGATCTCTTCTCGAGCCATCCGGAGGCGATCGCCGCCACCGCCGAAATCGCGGATCGCTGCCGCCTCGAGCTCAAGTTCGGCAGCGTCGTGCTGCCGGATTTCGAGGTGCCCGACGGCTACACCGCGGACTCCTATCTGCGGGAGCTTTGCTTCGAACGTTTACCTCAGCGCTATCCCGGCTCGCCCGCCGTGGCGCGGGAGCGTCTGGAACACGAGCTCGACGTCATCAAGCAGCGCGACCTCTCCACCTACATCCTCATCGTCTGGGACATCATGCGCTACGCCAAGGAATCGGGCATCCTGGTGGGGCCCGGGCGCGGCTCCGCGCCGAGCAGCGTCATCCTCTATCTCCTCGGCGTCACCGGCGTCGACCCCATCCGATTCGGCATCCCCTTCGAGCGGTTCATTCATCTCGAGCGCATCTCCATGCCGGACGTTGACTGCGATTTCGAGGACGCCCGGCGCGACGAAGTCATCAAGTACATCGCCGACCGGTATGGCTCCGAACACGTCGCCCAGATCATCACCTTCGGGACCATGGGCCCCCGACTTTCAGTGCGAGACGCCGGGCGCGCCATGAACGTTCCCATTCCGGACGTGGACCGCATCGCAAAGCAGATCGACGCCAGCCGCTCGATCGAAGAGTCGGTCAAGAACAACCCCGATCTTAAACGCGAATACGAGGACAACACCACCGTCCGCAACCTGCTACAGACGGCGATGGGGATTGAGGGGCTGGTGCGGCACGCCTCCACCCACGCCGCCGGCGTGGTTATCTCCAAGGAGCCGCTGAAGCGCGTCGTTCCTCTCCAGCGTTCGACGGAGGGCGACGGCGTCACCACCCAATTCGACATGGATGCCGTCCCCGAGGTCGGGCTGCTGAAGATGGACGTGCTCGGCTTGCGCACCCTCACCGTTATCAAGCATGCTTCGGAGCTGATTCAGCAGAGCCAAGGAATCAGCATCGACTTCGAGCAGATACCGATTGACGACCCGATCACCTTCGAGCTGCTGAGCAGAGGCGATACCGCCGGCGTCTTCCAGCTCGAAAGCTCCGGAATGCGCCAGGTGGTCACGGAGTTGAAGCCCGACTGCCTCGAGGACGTCATCGCACTCGTCGCCCTCTACCGTCCCGGCCCCATGGCGCGCATCCCCGACTACGTCGGCGGCAAGCACGGTACGCGTAAGATTACCCACCTGCACCCCGCGCTCGAGCCAATCCTCCAGGAAACCTATGGCGTGATCGTCTATCAGGAGCAAGTGATGGAGATCGCCCGCCAACTGGCCGGGCTCTCCATGGGCTCCGCCGAGATGCTGCTCCGCGCGATGAGCAAGAAGAAGCACGACGCCATGGCCGCCCTTCGCAAGGACTTCCTGGAAGGCGCCAACAACAACCACATCCCCAGGAAGGTGGCCGAAGAGATCTTCCGGCAGATGGCCGAGTTCGCCGGCTACGGGTTCAACAAGGCCCACTCCGCCAGCTACGCCATCAACGCCTATCAGACGGCCTACCTGAAGGCGCACTACCCGGCCGAGTTCATGGCCGCCCAGCTCACCAGCCTCATGGACGACAAAGACAAGGTCTTCGCCTATGTGCAGGAATGCCGTCGCATGGGCATCGAGGTCTTGCCTCCCGATATCAATACCAGCGAGGCCGGATTCACGGTGGAAGAAGGCGCGATCCGCTTCGGGCTGGCGGCCGTGAAACACGTCAGTCACACCGCCGTGGAAGCGCTGGCCGCCGAGCGGGCCGAGAACGGCCCCTTCCGCGACAGCTACGACTTGTGCAGCCGTCTGGAGCCGGGAAAGCTGAACAAGACCGGTCTGGACAGCCTTGCTCGGGCCGGCGCCATTGCCTCGCCGGGCGCCTCCCGCGGGCAGATCATCGCCGCCGTGGACCAGGCGCTGGAGTGGGGCGCGCGGGTGTATCGCGACCGCCAAGCGGGACAGGTTTCTCTCTTTGGCACGCCCGACGCCAACGGCGCGGTACAGACGCCGTCTCCCCCGCTTCCCGTCGTCGCCGAGAGGCCCCCCTCCGAGCTGCTCGCGATGGAGAAAGAGCTGCTCGGGGCCTATCTGTCGGGGCATCCCCTGGGCGCCGTGGAGGAGCAGCTTAGCAAGGTAGTCACCGCCCACGTGTCGGAGATAGTGGAGGGGACGAAACAAGGCGAAGTGATCGTGGGCGGGATCGTGACGTCCTCTCGAAAGCTCATCACCCGCAACGGCCGCACGATGGCCTTCTTGGCTCTGGAGGATCTCACGGGAGTCGTGGAGTGTACGCTGCTTCCAGCGCCCTACGAGAAGTACGGCTCCGTGCTTGCTGACCAGGCGATCATCGTGATAAGAGGGCGAAGCGAGTTGGACGACAGATGGGGGGACGACCGCGGAGGCGCCGGCCAATATCGGCTGCTCGCTGACGCCGTCGTCGCCTTGGACGACGAGGACTCCGTCGCCAGTCTCCGCAACGGGACGAGCACCCGCAACGGACGCCCCGTGCGACGCCCAAGCCGAGCGGCGAACGGCGCCAAGCCAAGCGTGAGGCGGACCGACCGCCGCGGCAACGGATCGTCCACGCGGTGCCACATTCGCGTGCCGGCCGAGGCCGCCTCCAAGGCCGTCGGGCAGTTGAAGGACATGATCGGACAGTTCCACGGCGACACCGAGGTGCTGCTGCACATCCAAACGGGAGAGGCCGAGCGTCGGCTGCGTCTCGGACCGGAGTATCTGGTGACTCGGGACGAGCGCTTCGCAGAGGCGGTGAAGAACCTGCTGGGCGAGGGCGCGATCTGGACGGAGCAACCGGAATAGCGCACAGCCCTCGCGCGGGAAGCTGAGAATAGACATGGCGATGCGCATTATCACGACACGACGACGCACGCCGAAGCAGATCGCCGACCAGCTGTCTGCTCCCGCCATGGAGCAGATCGCCGATCAAGAGGCGGTTGTCCGCGAGATCGTGGAGGCCGTCCGCACCCGCGGCGACGACGCCCTCCTCGACTACACCCGGCGCTTCGACTGGCCC
>CAZWRO010000092.1:0-2120 GCA_964635365.1 uncultured bacterium
TGGTCGCCGATGTTCTGGAGCTGGTAGGGGTCTTTCTCGTTGTCGTGGAGGAGGGTGATGGGTGGGCGGTGGGCCGTGCGGTCGATGACGAAGGTGGGCTGGTGAGGGCGGGGGCGGCGGGGGCCGAGGGTTGGGGGGGTTGGGTCGATCTCCAGGTAGAGGGCGGAGGGGGGGCGATGCCCTGCCTGGCCGCGCAGGATATTCGAGCGGTCGGCGCCTTGCACGGCCTCCGGGACCATGCCGCCGAGCCCCATTAGGCCGAGCAAAGTGGGCATGTTGTCGGGCGCGCTGAAGAGGAGATCATCTCGGCCAGGCGCGATCTTGCCGGGCCAGCGGATGATGAAGGGTACTCCAAGGGACTCCTCATATATCTGGTTCTTGTACATCAGGTTATGGCTGCCCATCATCTCGCCGTGATCGGAGGTGAAGACGACGATGGTGTTCTCCTCCAGCCCCTCTCGCTTCAGGCAGTCGAGGAGGCGGCCGAGGTTGTCGTCTATGCCCGTGACGGCGGCGAAGTAGTGCTTGACCCATTGCTTTGCATAAGCGGTGCGGCCGTCATCTATGGACAGGTCCACGTTGGGGCGCGTCAGGAGGTCGTCGGCCGTCCTGTCACGGTACATCTCCACGTACTGCTCGGGCACGGCCTCGAAGGGCATGTGTGGTGGGTTGTGGGCGACGAACAGCGCGAACGGTTGGTCGGGATCGCGGTGCTTGCCGTCAGCGTTTTCGAGGTACTCGATGGCAGTGTCGGCTTCGTGCTTGACGGACCATTCCCCCACCTCCAGCTTGTGATCTCTGGTGGCCTGGGTGGGCCAGTAGTGAGGCGCGAGGTGCATGTCGTAGCAGTTGTAGGCGTGCCAGAAGTCGAATCCGTGGCGGCGTTCGGGTGGGGGGAACTCGTCCCAGACGTAGCCGTCATCCCTCGGCGGCTCGACGTAGGGTTCGTGCGGCCGTTCGAGATGCCATTTGCCGATGTAGCCGAGGCTGTAGCCCGCGTCGTGCAGGACATCTGACAGGCAGCGATCCTCAGCACGCAGGTAGCTCGTTTTGGCGACCTCGGCCGAGAGGCAGTTGTGGATGACGCCGTTGGAGAAGGGGTATTTGCCGGTCATGAGCATGGCGCGGTAGGGGCTGCAAACGGGGAAGTTGCTTACGGCGTTGGTCAGGACGAGTCCCTCGGCGGCCAGGCGATCGAGGTTGGGGGTGATAACGGGGTCCGCGTCCATGGCTCCCACGGCCTGACGTCGCATCTCGTCGGGGAAGATGAAGAGCAGGTTAGGAGGTTTGCCTCCAGGCTTCTCTGTCATGGCTGCCTCCCTTCGAGTGCCGCGGCGGGCTGCTCTCAATGCTGTCGGACACTGCCTCCAATTACTACAGGGAGGGGCGGGTTCCTGCAGAACGCGGAGATGGGAAGGCGAAGAGCGCAGAGCGGCAGAGCGGGTGTTGGGCGACAGGGACGACCGGAGTCGGCAAATCTTCGCGGCACCGTCACAGATATGTCACAGCAATCCCTCACAATTCGGGTGGAGGGTTGTGGGTGTGTGGCTTCTTGATAGCGGGTGGTTATCGGCGAGACTCGTGACGGACTCTGGCTGGGCGTAAGAGGGTACTGCGGTTATGCTTTCGGTGCAGGTGAAGAAGGCGCTTCGGGAGTTCGACCTGGAGCTGGGCTTCGAGGTGAGGCCGGCGGAGACGCTGGTGATCATCGGGCCGAGCGGGTGTGGGAAGACGACGACGCTTAACATCTTGGCGGGGCTGGTGGAGGCGGACGAGGGGCGGATTGCGCTGGGAGAAAAGGTGCTGTGGGACGGGAAGGCCGGGGTGAACGTTCCCGCGGAGAAGCGGAACGTGGGGTATGTCTTCCAGGACTTCGCGCTGTTCCCGCATATGACGGTGGCGGCGAATGTGGCTTATGGTCTGCGGTCGCGGGGGGCCCCCAAGCACGAGGTTGCGGGTCGGGTGGAGAAGGCTCTGAAGCTGCTGGGGATCGCGCATTATGCGGACCGGCGGCCGGCGGCTTTGTCGGGGGGGGAGAGGCAGCGGGTGGCGCTGGCGCGGGCGATGGCGTGTGAGGCGGAGATGCTGCTGTTGGACGAGCCGCTGGGGTCGCTGGACGC
>CAZWRO010000092.1:2220-8371 GCA_964635365.1 uncultured bacterium
CCTCGGATCATCAGACGATGGGGGATACGCTGCTGGCCTTCTTCCCGAGTGATGTGACGATCAGCCGCGAGCCGCCGGGGACTTCGGCGCGAAACGTGTTTCGCTCGCGCGTTCAGGAGGTGATCCATCTGGGGGACAAGGTGCGGATCGCTCTGAACGGAGCGGTGGCTATGTGTGCGGAGATCACGGCGGACTCGCTGGACAAGCTGCAGGTGAAAGAGGGGGACGAGGTTTACGCTTCGGTGAAGGCGACTGCAATCAAGACTTATCGATAAGTCATGGAGATGTCAGGAAATGGAACTCCGTAGGATCATCATCGTTACGCTGGTATGCCTCGCGGTGGCAACGGGTCTGCTGGCGCTCGCGCGAGCGGCCGACGCGGCCTCGGGGACGACCTTGATGGTACACGCCGGCGCCGGGATTCGGCCGCCGTTGGATGAGCTGGGAGAGATGTTCCAGCGTCGGACGGGCGTGCGGGTGGACTACAACTATAAGGGATCGGGGTGTCTGCTGGCGGACATCTGCTTCTCGCGAACGGGCGACGTGTACATTCCGGGCGAGCTGTTCTACGTGCAGCAGGCGCGGGATAGAGGGTTCATTCGCGATCAGCGCACGGTGGCGCGGATGTCGACCATCATCATTGCGCAGAGGGGGAACCCGAGGAACATTCGGAGCTTGAGGGACTTGACTCGGTCGGGTCTGCGGGTCGGCCTGGGGGATCCGGAGGCGGTGGCCGCGGGCCGGGCGGCGGTAGAGACGCTGGATAACGCCGGCCTGCGAGTGGCGGTGCAGAGAAACGTGGTGATGACGGCGCTGAACGTGATCGAGCTGGGCAACGCGGTGAAGCTGCGACATCTGGACGCGGCGATTGTATGGGACGCGACGGCGGCCTTGTTTGGCGATCAGATTGCGGCCGTGTCGATTCCGGCGGCGCAGCGGGTGGAGTGCCCGGTTCCGGTGGCGACGCTGACGTTTTCGGAGCACCCGCGGGAGGCCGCGCAGTTCATGGCTTTCCTGGCCGGCGAAGAGGGGGCGAGGGTGTTCCGGGAGCACGGGTACGAGGTGCCGACGAACGTTCAGGAGCAGCAGGAGGAGACCAGTAGTTGAGCGCGGACCGAGATAGGAGGGAGGCGCCCCGGGACCTGAACAACAAGCTGTTCTCCGCGCTGTTGGGGAGCGTGCTTGTTTTGTTCTTGGTGGGGGTGGTGCTGGTGCTGCTGAGCAATGTGTGGTATCTGGCGCGTTCCGGGGTGGAGCGGGACCAGGGAGGCTGGGCGGTGTTCATGGCCAGCCTGCGGGACCCGGAGAACCACTACGCGATCAAGCTGAGCGTGGTGACGGCGGCGATCACGACGGTGCTTTCGATGGTGGTGGGGATACCGGCGGCCTACATCCTGTCCCGCTACCGGTTGCCGGGGTCGGGGATCATCGATACCATTCTGGACTTGCCCATCGTGGTGCCGCCGCCGGTGATGGGAATCAGCCTGCTGATCTTCTTCCAGACGGGGCTCGGGCGGTTCCTCGAGGACACCACGGGGCAGTGGGTGTATACGACCAGGGGGGTGGTGGTGGCGCAGTTTTTCATCGCCTGCTCGTTCGGAGTGAGGGCGATAAAGGCGAGCTTCGACACCATCGGGAGGCGACACGAGGAGGTGGCGCGGACGCTGGGGTGCACGCGGCGGCAGGCCTTTTTCCGGGTGGTGCTGCCGATGGCGAAGACGGGGATCGTGGCCGGGGCGATCATGACGTGGGCGCGGGCGATAGCGGAGTTCGGTCCGGTGCTGTTCTTCTGCGGGGCGACGCGATGGAAGACGGAAGTGATGCCGGTTGCGATGTTCCTGAACTTCTCGGTGGGTCGGATCGAGGAGTCGATTGCGCTGGCAATCATCATGATATTGATCTCCGCGATGACGCTGCTCATCTTCAAGAAGCTGGGTGGGCGCGGGTATCTGTGGTGAGAGAAGGAGGCTGGTGACGTGATCAAGCTGAGGCTGTTTGCGAGCCTGCGAGAGCTGGCTGGATCGAAGGAGGTTGAGATCGAGGGGGAAGAGATGTCGATCAAGAAGGCGCTGGAGGGCTTCGCCGAGCGGTTTGGCGAGCGGGCCCAGGCGATTCTGTTCGATAAGCAGGGAGAGCTGTGGCCGAGCGTGCTGCTGCTGGTGAACGGGGAGGCGGCGGGGGACGGCGGGGCGACGCAGGTGGAGACGGGCGATACGGTGTCGGTGCTGCTGCCGACGGCGGGAGGCTAGGGAGGGAGATGGGGCCGTCGATGATCCAGGTTCGCAACGTATCGCTGCGGCTCGGGGAGTTCGCGGTTTACGATGCGAGCTTGGAGGTGGCCGAGGGCGAGTACTTCGTGCTGCTGGGACCCACCGGCGCGGGAAAGACGGTGCTGCTGGAGTGCATCGCCGGGCTGCACCGTCCGGAGAGCGGGGAGATCCTCGTGGACGGGAACTCGGTGAGAAACATGCCTCCGGAGCAACGTGGGCTGGGGTATCTGCCGCAGGACTACGCGCTTTTCCCGCATCTGAACGTGGCCCAGAACATGGCCTTCGGCCTGCGGCTGCGTCGGCGGCCGCGACCGGAGATAGACAAGCGAGTCGGCGAGCTGGCGGAGCTGCTGGGGATAACCCATCTGCTGAAGCGGTCGACGCTGACGCTGAGCGGGGGGGAACAGCAGCGGGTGGCGCTGGCGCGGGCGGTGACGATAGAGCCGAAGGTGCTGCTGTTGGATGAGCCGTTGAGCGCGCTGGACGAGCAGACGCGGGAGAGCTTGTGCGTGGAGCTGCGGCGGGTGCACGACGAGCTGGGCACGACGACGCTGCACGTGTCGCACAACTTCGAAGAGACGCTGGCGGTGGCGGACCGGATTGGGATCATCAGCGAGGGGCGGATGCGACAGGTGGGGACGGTGGAGGATGTGTTCCGGCGGCCGGACTCGGAATTCGTGGCGCGGTTCGTGAGGGCGGACAACCTCCTTCGCGGAAGGGCGCTCCGAAAGAACGGCGGGTTGGAAGTGCGAGTGGGCGAGTTGGCGATGCAGGCGGGTGATGGGCCGGAGGGGGAGGTGTTTTTGGTGGTGCGGCCGGAAGATGTGGGGGTGGTGAGGGAGACCGAGAAGGGACGGCCGAACCTGGTGACGGGCCGCATCGCGGAGATAGTTAACCGAGGTGCGCTGATGCGAGTGGATATAGACGTGCAGGCGGGGTTGATGGTGAAGGCGTTGATGACGCGGCGGGCCTTCCTGACGCAGGGGCTTGCGAAGGGGGAGGTGGTTTCGGCCTTTTTCGATCCGTCGTCTACTTACGTGTTCTCCGCGAACTGAGCCGCGTTGTCCTTTTAGCACGTCCGGCGCAAGACCTGTCTTGACAGGGCCGCGGGGGCGGCCTAGAATCGACCTTGCCAGGAAACGCCCGCGATCGCGGGCGTTGCTCGCGGGGGGTAGAATGTCTGAGGCGACTAGGCGAGACGCGGCTTTCCAGCCCGAGTTGCGCAAGAACTTGGTGACGAGGGAATGGGTGATAATCGCCAAGGGGCGAGGGAAGCGACCGTCGGATTTCGTGAAGTCGGGGGAAGAGGAGGCGCCGCTGCCTCCTCACGACGAGACGTGTCCGTTCTGTCCGGGGAATGAGGGGACGACGCCGCCGGAGGTGTTCGCGATGCGTGACGGCGGGGGGCCGAATACCTCGGGATGGTCGGTGCGGGTGGTGCCGAACAAGTTCGCCGCGCTGCGCCCCGATGGCACCGACCGGCCCCGTCAGGTAGGGATATTCTCGGCGCGCGACGGGTATGGCGCGCACGAGGTGATCATCGAGTCGCCGGAGCACAACAAAGACCTGTGGGAGATGGAGACGTCGCAGGTCGAGTCGGTGATCGAGGCCTATCGGCAGCGTTTTCTGGCCTACGAGGCGGGGGATAATCTGGGGCACGTGCTGATCTTCCGCAATCGCGGGTCGGGGGCGGGCACCTCTCTGGTTCACGGGCACTCTCAGCTCATCGCAATGCCGGTGATGCCGCATCAGCTGCACGTGGAGCTGGAGGGCGCGGCGGCTTACTGGGAGTATCTGGGGCGGTGCGTGTTCTGCGCGCTGATCGATGATGAGCGCGAGTCGGGCGAGCGGATGGTGCTGGAGACGGAGCACTTCGTGGTGCTGACGGCCTTCGCCGGTCGCTACGCGTTCGAGACGTGGATTATGCCGAAGCGGCACGCGATCCGGTTCGCCGACATGAGCGAGGCGGAGGCGAGCGACCTGGCGCGCGTCTTGAAGGAGACGCTGGGCCGCATAGCGGTCTGCCTGAACCGGCCTTCTTATAACTTCGCCATTCATACGGCGCCGCCGGCGGAGCACAATGTGCGGGCCTATCACTGGCACATGGAGATTTTCCCGCGGATCACCACTCTGGGCGGATTCGAGCTGGGGAGTGATATCTACATCAACGTGGTGGCTCCGGAGGACGCGGCGAAGTATCTGCGGGAGGTGGAGCCGCCGGTGTGAGGGAGTTGGAGGAGGGCGGGCCGGCGTGGGGAAGAGTTAAGATAAGTAGCGGGGGCCCGTGGCGGGCCCCCCGACCTTTGCAGCTGGAGCAAGCAGTTGTCGCGATTGATTAGGACGGACTTTCACGTTCACACTAACCTGTCGGATTGCGGACATGCTGAGGCCACTCTGGAGGCGGTGCTGCGGGCGGCGCAAGAGGCGGAGCTGGAGGCGGTGGGAATCACGGATCACGTGTTCCTGCCGGAGCATCGAGCCAGGCCGAGGAGGGCGAGAGAGCAACTGCCGAAGCGGGTGGGGGACCTGCGCGTGTACGTGAGCTGCGAGGCGGAGATGCGATCGCCGACGGAGACCACTATCGACGCCGCGTTTGCGGAGGAGCTGGACTATGTGATGATGTCGGCGAGCCACTTGTATAACGTGGGGGTGCGGCTGCCGCAGGACCTGGATTTGCGGGGAATGGCGGCCTACGTGATGGAGCTCACGCGAGGGGCGATAGACAGCGGTCTGGCGGATATCGTGGCGCATCCGATGTCGGTGCCGACCGGTCTGGCAACGTTCGAGGACCTGGTGGGAGGCATGGATCTGGAAGCGTGGAAGCGAACGACGGAGGCGGCGGCGGAGGCCGGGGTGGCGATAGAGGTCAACCCGCGCTTTCTGCGGCAGGCGCCGGAGGCGGCGAAGCTGCTGTTCACATGGGTGGTAGATGCGGGCTGCAAGGTGTCTATAGATAGTGACGCTCATCACCCTGACTTGGTGGGGTGCCGGGGGCCGCAGTACGCCTCGGAGGAGGAGATTCGGGCGCTGGGGATTGGGGAGGACTGCTTGTGGCGGCCGGAGGATAGGGTGAGCGGGCGGCGGTAACGCCGTGCGGCGGCGGAGCCGTGCGGCGGCGGAGCCGGGGGGCCTGGGGTGAGAGGCCGTGGGGCAGGATGGGGGGCGGAAAATGGGGAAGGTGGCGGGGATTGCCGCCGCCGCGATTCGATAGGCCGCAGGCGACAGCATAGGCAGCAAGCGCTAGCATAGGTAGTTAGCGAGACTAGAGGCGCGAAGGTAAAAGTAATGGCAACCTCGCTTCGTGCTCTGCGTCGTCCTCTGCTTCACCTTCTTCTCTCGGGGGCCATTGCGGCCGTTGCGCTCCTCTCGCCGTGCGCGATCAGCGTCGCCCAGACACCGGTACCGATTGCGCCGGGCACTACCCACACGCAGGTCTACCGGCCGGAAGGCCCGTGGGTGATTCATGTGGTGGAGGGCGATCTTTCGGAGGAGTTTCTGGAACTGGAGGCGCTGCTGGGTGGGGGGGCCACGATGCGGAGGGGCCGGCTCACGCAGATGGTGGCTGCGGGGAGCTCCGAGGAGCGCCGGCCGGTGGCGGCTGTGAACGGGGACTTCTTCGCGCTGGCCGGGGGGGCCTACGCGGGGATTCCGCTGGGGTTTCACGTGGAGGAGGGGGAGCTGGTGACGTTTCCGGACGCGGGGCGGTCGGTGCTGGATGTGCTGGAGGACGGGAGGGTGGGAATTGACCGTTTCCGCGCGACCGGATGGCTGGTGATGCCGGGGGGGGCGCTGTACCCAGTGGCGGCGGTGAACCGGCCGCCGGAGTACAGCGATCTGGTGGTGTTCACGCCCCGGTTCGGGGAGGAGACGCGGACGGAGGA
>CAZWRO010000093.1:0-8361 GCA_964635365.1 uncultured bacterium
CGGCAGCGTGTAGCCACGGGCGTGAGCCCGTGGATGCACGCGCCGCGAGCCGGCCCAGCCCCCGCAGGGGGCGGCAGAGCGCAAGGGTGGTGTGGCCGCCCATGCCGCTGCCGCCTCTTACCCTCCGTTAGACAGATAAGCAGATCGCGCGCGTCTGGGAGGTGGGACAGACGGGCAGACGACGAACTGGAATAGAGGCGTCGCGGTGTTCTGCTTGCTTGCAGCCGAATAGCGTGGTATCATCGGCCATGGAGAGGAGCTCAGAGGTCATGGTAACAGTCAAGAGGACGCGTGGCGACATAGACTATCTAGTCGGAGAGCTGAGGAGGACGCAGAGGACCGTCACCCGTACCATCCTGTGGAAGATCCCGCACAAGACCAAGCCGGAGCAAGAAGATGTTCAGCTCAAGATTGGCAGATACAATCGTAAAGACTCGGGCGCTGAAGTACTTGCAAGTGACAACCCGAGGAGTGTGCTTACCTTAGATAACGAAGAGTTCTTGCAGCTGGTTGAGTTTCTGTCAGAGAACTACGAGCCGTTCAGGAAAGGCGAAAAGAGGTACATCCCACTCGAGGGGGAGTTCGATGAGGAGAGCATTGAGCATCTGAAGGCGATTTTCAATGACCCCGATAAGCAGCGAGTTCTAGATCTCATAGTCAAGCACAACATCCTGCCGGACGATGTGGTAGTCGGATTACAGAGCCGAGCACGGAGAGAAGCCGTTCTGGAGTTCAGCGCCATGCTCCAGGCGGACGAGGTGGAGCAGACGTGGCAGGCATGGTTCAAACGCAACGACTGGGTGCTGGGGACCGAGTTCGTACGAATCCTGGATGAACGACAGCTCGACCCTGAGAACATTGCCGATTTCCTGATGCAGGCTTACGATGGGTTCCTCGACATCGTCGAGATCAAGCGACCAGGCGGCAATCTGCACTTCTGGGCGGAAAGACCAGATCACGGGAACTACGTCCCGTCTACCGACCTGATCCGGGCAGTGACTCAGGCGACGAAGTACATCTACGAGCTTGAGAGGGAAGCGAATAGCGTCAAGTCCCTGGACAGAGTGGACAGCGTGCGCACCGTGAAGCCCCGCTGTACTCTGGTCTTCGGCAGGTCCAGCAACTGGAACGCTAAACAGATGGAGGCGTATCGCATTCTCAACGCCAGTTATCACAGCCTTTCAATACTCACCTATGATCACGTTCTTGACAGGGCCAGGCGGCTTCTGAATACGGACTACGTGCCAGAGCCGGTCGGTCCCTGGGACGACAAGTGAACCGATTTGGCAGAACGGGCAGCAAGCAGAGAGGGATCACATCCCTCCCCCCAATGTCCCTCCAGCGTACGAGGGTTTTTCGGGAAGTCGACCAATGATAACCAGGCGACTGACGCATCCCTCCACAGGGAAACTTCAAGATCGAGTTTGGGAGGAGCAGAGATGACGACTAAGAAAGTCTTCACCGCCGAGCAGGCCAAGGAAATAGGCGAGCAGTTGGGCATCGACTGGAGCAAGTTCGACGTCGAGCAGTTCCGCTCCGGCATGGATGTCGAGCTGGAGCACGGCACCGTCGATCCGCACACGAACGTCAGCGACGACGACCCTCTCACCACCGGCAAGATCGCCCTCGCCCACCTCAACGAGTTCCCGGACTACTACACCCGGCTCGAGGAGATGGAGGAAGAGGGGGAGGCGTACTGGGAGAGCAAGTAGCCGACGCGCCTCAGCTTGTCGTGAGATGCGAAACGATTGCGCCCGGCGGTTTCCCGCCGGGCGCACCTATTACGGTCATGTCGAGCGCGCGAGCGCGCGCGGGCCGCTACACCCCGAGACTTCTCAGATATTCCCGGCTGATCCGGTTGTCCTCTTTGGTCCCGTGCACCAGCTTGTCCTGCTCCACCACAATCCACTCAGGCTGGCAAACCAGGGCCGCCTCCAGCGCGGCCTTCAGATCGACGCGGCCCTCGCCGAGCGGGCGGAAGGCGCGGAACTCGTCGCCGCCCAGGCCGTCCTTGAAGTGGAAGAGCGGACAGCGGGCGCCATACCGGGCGATGAACTCGGCCGGCTTCTCGCCGCCGACGTGCACCCAGTAGACGTCCGGGCAGAGACTTACGAGCTCCGGATCGGTCTCCGCCATCAGCAGGTGGATGGGCTTGGCGCCCTCGATCTCCTCAAACTCCCAGTTATGGTTGTGATAGCAGAAGGTGAGGCCCGCCTCGCGGCACCGGCCGCCGACCTCGTTCAGCGTCTTCGCCGCCTTGCGCCAGAGGTCGAGTTCCTTCCAGTCATACCCCCCGGAGGCCATGAGATAGCCGCCCCCGACGGCCTTGACGTTCTCGATGCAGGCGGTGACAGTCTCCGGGTTGCCCCAGTCGCCGGACCCGCCGTGTCCGCCCACGTGGAGCAGGTTGGCCGCCGACAGCCCGGCCTTCATCGCTTCGGCGTCCTCTCGGCGACTCAGGGGACCGGTTTCCACGCCGTCGTACCCAACTTCGGCGATCTCCGCCAGCACGCCGGGGAGATCCTTTTGCACGCGCTCACCGTAGATAATCAGCTGCACTCCAACTCGCGGTTGACCCATTAAAGCTCCTCCAAAACTCACGCAATGCGGACTCGTCGTCGGCACGTCCGCGCTCTGAATCTCGCTCTTCGGCGTCCCGGGGCGAAGCGCCTGCGGCCGCCGCGCGGGCGCGGAGAAAATAGCCCCCGCGCGCGGCCGCCACCAGACCCGGCCAGGGCGCTGTAGGGCGCCTCCCGTTCCGAAGCCCCCAGAGCCCATCTCAGGGCCATGTTACCACCTGTGGAAATGGTCGATTTTGTGGAACAACGCCGGTGACCGGGAGAAGTTGGTTCACAATTTGGGGGATCGAGCAGCACAACGGAGGATCATTCAGCGCGTCACCCCCCATTCCGGTCCACGACGGGCGGAGGCACTTACAAAAATGGAAAACGGACTGCTGGCGGGAGCAGGGAATGGTTCGTCCCCCTACGGAAACACGTCCGTAATCGCTTTCGTTAATGAAAAAGGCGGAGTCGCCAAGACGACTTCGTGCGTCAATTTGGCTGCGGCGTTCGCCGAGCGCAATCATCGCGTTCTTTGCATGGACTTGGACCCGCAGGCCAACGCCACCACGGCCTTTGGGATCTCCGCCGAGCAGGCCATCGAGCGGGAGGCCCACTGTCTTCTCACCATGCCTCGTTTCCCTCTGGAGCGCGCCATCGTTCCGACCCAGATTCCGAATCTGGACTTGGTGCCCTCCAGCGCGAGGCTTGCCGACTGCGACAAGGCCCTGGTGATGGAGGTGGGTCGAGAGAGCCGCCTTCGCAACAAGATCCGAGAGTTCAATCGCAGCGTGCTCACCGACAAGTACGACTTCATCCTCATGGATTGCCCGCCCACGCTCGACATGCTCACCGTGAACGCGCTGGCCGCGGCCACCCATATGATCGTGCCGGTGACCACGAAGTTCTACGCGCTCAAGGGTATGGCGCTGCTGGGCGACATGGTCGCCACGCTCCACGAGCAGATCGGCGCCACCGTCAGGATGCTGGGCATCGTCATCACCATGTTCGATAAGAAGACCGCGCTCGACGTTACCGTCTATCGACTGCTGAAGGAGAAGATCGAGCGCGATTTCGGCAACTTCATCTTCCCCACAGTAATCACCAAGAGTGTAGTCGTCAGCGAGGCCGAAGCCGGCGGGATTCCGGTTCTCTTGAGAGACCCCGAGTCCAAGGCGGCTCGCGCCTACCAGGTTCTGGCCGACGAAGTACTCGATCGGCTGCGCCGCGATGTCGGCAGCATGTTGGCTCCGCCACTTGCCGCCGGCGTACGCTGACTAGGTGCATAGAGGGAGACCATCCCAATGATAACCAAGGCCAACACAAGCACGGTCCCACACGCACCGGAAGGCGTTTGCTCGGTGCTCATCAGTATCAACACTCCGGGCATAGAGTCCCCCGTTTGCCGCCTCGGAAACTCGAAGGTCCTCCTGGGAGAGCTAACCGTAGGTCAGCTAATCGATAAGGTTATCAATCCCAATTCGCTGCTCTCCGTCGGAGTGCCGATGGCCCAACTGGAGGCCGAGAGTCCGGCCGCGGTCGCCATCAGCGAGCTGCTCTCCACCGACCTGTGCGAGGTCTTCCTGCTCGGCGAGGGCCAGGCGGAGATGCGAGTCGTCTCCATGGAGGAGCCGGCCAGCTCCATCGCTCAGCCCCAGTCCGGCGAACGCGGCAACACCTTCATCAACGTGAACCTGGAAGTCCGGGCCGCGCAGGAAGTGTCTCCGGACGGGCAGGAAAAGCGAGAGCTGGCGCTCCCCAGCACAGTCGAGGTGGAGGCTCCGGCCCCGGAGGCTCCGGCCGAGACGGCGCAGGTTGCGGCCACATCGGAGTTCTCTTCCGAGTTGCCCGAGGGACCCCCAAAGGTTTCGCCGGCGCCCGAGCCCAAGATGCACGTGCTGCGGGACCCGGCCCCGGTCGCGGAAGTTTCGCAGGAGCCCGCGCCGAAGACAGACGTCGAGAAGAAGCGGTCGGCTCCCGCCAGCAGCGGATTGGTGGCCATCGAGGCGAAGCTGCCGCCCAGGAAGTCTCACGCACGCGCCTCCAAGGAGCGCGGCGAATATATTCGCAAGTCAGATTGGCTTAGAGCCCAGTTCTTGCCCGAGGTCGAAGCGCTTGACTTCAGCGGCCTCTTCGTTGGCAACCTCGGCCTTGGCATTCGAGAGGAGCGCGGCCGGCGCAACGTAGTTCTCGCCGACCCCGCGCGCATCACCGACGTGCTGCTGCGAGGCAACGGCTATCGTCGCAGCGCCGATCACGCCAAGGCTCTCATCTGCTACCAGGAACTGGTTGATATGGATTCCGGCAATGCCGATTTCCGCTTCCTGCTGGGCAAGACGCTGCTCGAATTGGGGCAGGTCGAAGAAGCGATGCAGGCGTTCGCCCGCGGCAAGGAGTTGGGCCACGAGGGCGCCGGCAAAGAACTCGAAAACTTAAGGCAGGCAGGTCACCGCTCGCGCAGTCCGCTGGGCTTCCTTCGCTTCTGGAAATAGCCGCGCCCCCGGCTAACTTTCCCAGCACCGACTGCGCTTGGCTCAGTCAGCCCCGGGCTCTTCGAGCCCGGGGCGCCTCTTTGGCCGTCGGCGGCCCGCGGCGGCAGGACTCCACCACGCTCTGGGCCAACTACAGCTTCACTATGAAGGCGCGGCCCGCGCTGGTAATCTTCGCCCGTGCGCCCCTGCCGGGGAAGACGAAGACCCGCCTCATTCCCCTGCTCGGGGAAGAGGCCGCCGCCGAGCTGTACGGGTGCTTCCTGCTCGACACGGTGGCCGGCGCCTCGCAGGTGGAAGCCGACATCGTGGTGGCCGTTTCCGAGTGCGAGCACCTGAAGTCCGTCGGCGCGATGGTGCGAGAGGTCTGCCCCCGCGCTCACATGACCGTCCAGTCGGGAGCCGATCTCGGCGAGCGAATACTCAACGCGTTTCGGGAGATCCTCGACCGCGGCCATCCCTCCGTCGCCATCGTCGGCAGCGACGCCGCCAGCCTCCCGGCCGATCGCATGAACCAGGCCTTCGGTCTGCTACAGGAGTGCGACGTCGTGCTCGGCCCCTGTTACGATGGCGGCTACTACCTCATCGCGCTGCGCGTGGCGCGGCCGGAGCTGCTGCGCGATATCTGCTGGGGGAGCTCGACGGTGCTCCGCGACACCCTTACCCGCGCGGCGGAGATCGGCGCCTCCGTCGCACTGCTCGACCCCTGGTATGACGTGGACACCCCGGAAGACCTCGCGCTGCTTCGCTCCCACCTGTCGACGCTCGCCCGCGAGGGCCAGACCATCCCCTGCCCGAGGACCCACGAGTATCTCGAAACGCGGCTCGGGAAAGGCTGAGGCATGGCGCCGGAGGACTCGCGCCTGGCGGTCATCATCCCGGCGCTCGATGAGCAGGACTCCATCGGGCGCGTGATCGACGCCATCCCCGCCGACCTCCACGCGGAGGTCATCGTCGTGGACAACGGCTCCGTCGACCGCACCGCGCAGATCGCGGCCGAGCGCGGCGCCCGCGTCGTGTCGCAGCCCGAACGCGGCTATGGCGCGGCCTGTCTCGCCGGCCTCGCGGCCCTGCGCGAGGCCGACGTGGTCGCCTTCCTCGACGCCGACTTCAGCGACGATCCGGCGCTCCTGCGCGAGCTCGTGGGCCCGATTCGCGAAGGCCGCGCCGACTTCGTCGTCGGCTCGCGAATGCTGGGCGAGCGGGAGCCGGGCGCGCTGCCCCCCCACTCGCGCTTCGGGAACTGGCTCGCCGGCCTGATCCTGACTCATCTCTACCGCCAGCCCGCCACCGACCTGGGTCCTTTCCGCGCGATTCGCCGTTCCGCGCTGGAGCGTCTGCAAATGCAAGATCGCGGCTACGGATGGACCATCGAGATGCAGGCCAAGGCCGCGCGTCTGCGCCTGCCCACCGTCGAGGTGCCCGTCACCTACCGGAAGCGAATCGGCCGCTCGAAGATCACCGGCTCTCTGGTGCCGTCGATCAAAGCCGGGGTGGTGATACTCTCCACGGCCTTCCGACTGCTCCGCTGGCGGCCTTCGCGCTAGCCGCGCACACGTGTCGCCCTAAGTCACCAAACGCGCCCGTCTTCGGGGAGGACCAGAGGAGGTTGCAACAAACCGGGTTTCATGCAGCGCGGATAGGCCCCAACGCTGCCACGGAGTCGCGTGAATGCAGGGAACAGGCCTGGGGCGTCCGCGGCGCGCGCCCACCCGCTTCGACTTCGTCCCTTGGCTGGCGCTGGCCGGCGTGTTGGCGCTGGTCGGACTAATAGTCATCCGAAAGATAGCCACGTTGGTCGGCCACCCACTTCCCTCGCAAATCGCGCGCGGGATGTCCCTGGCCGTCTGGTGGATTTACTGGGGCAGCGTCATTTTCTTCGGCCTCGCCGTGATTCGCCGCTGGCACAACACCTACTTCCGCTGGCGGACCGTTAGCACCATGCTCAGCCAGACGCTCTTCGGGCTGCTGCTGATGGGCCCGCTGAAGAGCGAGCTGGGCGTGCCCTACTTCTGGCAGCGCCTCCACCTCACGTGGCCGCTGCACATGAGCGCCATCACCCCCTACCTCCAGGAGAACCACCTCTTTTCGTTCTTCTACGGAGTGCTGATCTCGCTCGCCGCCTGGCCGCTCATCACTTACTTCCTGGGAATGCGCTACTGCTCTTGGTTCTGCTTCTGCGGAAACCTGGCCGAGAACCTGGGCGACTCCTTCCGCCGCAAGGGCCCGAAGGGCCCCTCCGCCCAGGGCCTCGACAGCACCGGCTACGTCGTCCTCGTCCTCGCCGCCATCACCACCGGCCTGCTCTGGGTCGCCGTCACCTGGCCCTATGACTGGTACGACCTGCTCATCGGGTTCCTGCTGGCCGACTTCGTGGGCATCGGCCTCTATCCCATCTTGGGCAGCCGGGTCTGGTGCCGATTCTTCTGCCCCCTGCGCGCCCTGCTCGGCTGGGTGTCTCGGCGCGGCCGCTTCGCCATCTACACCGACGGTCAGCGCTGCATCGAGTGCGGCACCTGCAACCGCTACTGCGAGATGGGCATCGACATCCGGCAGCGCGCCCGCCAGGGCCTCCCCATGCGGGACACCGAGTGCGTCGCCTGTGGCGCCTGCATAGCGGTCTGTCCGCGCTACGCGCTGAGCTTCCGCCCCTTCCCCGACCCGGACTCGGCCCTCCAGGCGAAGAACCAAAGGCGATTCCGGAAGCCCTTCCAACGACAGCTCGCCAGACCCCTGGAGCGATAACCGTGCAGCCCTACGTGATAGTCGGCAACGGAGTCGCCGCCATCAACGCGGCCGAGGCGATCCGCGCCCGCGGCGACCGCACCCCGATCATCATCTTCACCGACCAGGAGTGCGCCTTCTACTCCCGCCCCTCGCTCTACTACATCCTGCTCGGCCGCCTCCAGCTCGACGATGCCTGGGGGCGACCCGACGATTTCTACCGCCGGAACGACATCGACCTTCGATGCCAGACCAGCATCACGAAGATCGACCCCGAGGCCCACGCGGTCGAGGTGGAGGGAAACGGCGCCGTGTCTTACTCGCGGCTGCTGCTGGCCTGCGGCACTCGGGGCCGGATGCTGCCCTGGGCCGAGCAGCCCCTCCGCGGCCTCATCACCCTCAACACGCTGATGGACGTGAAGAACATCACCGACCTGCTGGCGGAAGCGAAGGCCGCCGTGATCGTGGGCGGAGGGCTCACCTCCATCGAGCTGGCCGAGGTCTGCCGGCATTGGGGAGTGCCGGCCACCTTCGTGATGCGGGGAGATCGTTTCTTCGACCGGCAGCTCACCGACGACGAGGCGGAG